>CALARM010001181.1 GCA_937888925.1 uncultured Synergistia bacterium
TATAGTTTCTCTTGAAGCATATCGTGAAGGTGCACCCAAAGGAAGAGGAGATATTGTATTCGGTGCCTTCGATCCTCCGAAATGGTATTGCCCCTACTGTGGAGCACAGTTATAGTTCTTTATATAAGAATGCTCTTCCTCCGGGAAGAGCATTCTAAAAAAGTCTGAATTTATAAAAAAAATAACCGTTATAAAGATTGATTAAAAAATAATATCTTTCAAGAAAAGGTAGTTTATTACGAATATTCTCCACTGTCAGTAATTGAACCGCAGATTTAAGATTACAATCTTCAAAACAAATATCCTCTTTTGTAGAAAAATAAGGATAAAGCCTGCAGGACATAGGTCTGACCGGGTAGATACTGCATGAATGATTCTTATAAAAAGGACAGACAGGATAAATAAAATTTCCGTCTTTTTTCTTTTTATTAATATAATCTTTAAAAAATTTTACTCTTCTTTCTGAAATAGAAGTTTCACATAAAAAACTCTCTATATAGTCATACTCCAGCATGTATATACCGAGCTTTGCTTCTACAGAACAACAGCGAAAGCATTCTTTGCATGGATTTACAGAGACTTTATGAATATATCTGTTGGATTCTTCATATATGCCGGACAGTTCTCTGTAATACCATTTATGCATATTTATTAACCTTTATATAAAAATCGTAACGCGTGACGGGCGGAACATTCATGGCCGTTAGTAACGCATAATCCGTAACGACTGTTTCATCTTTTACCGGTCACTGGTCACTGGTCACTGGTCACTGATCGATCCCTTTCGGTCTCTTAGATTTACTCTTTTTGCTGCCTATAAGTTCATAATAAAGTTTTGCATTATTAACCTCTATAGCTCTGGCCATAGCACTTATTAAAAATGTTATGGTCTCCCCTGTGGCGGCACCTACGGAGGTATATATAATACCCTGAAGAGCCTCTTCCATTGTAAGTTTTTTATCTTTTGAGTATAACTCTTCTTTTATGGCCTTTTCCACACTCTCTCCTATTCTCTTTGAGAGTTCTTCATAATGTTTGTCAAGGTGGTCTTTAAAGAATTGTTCCGCATCAATACCTATTTTTGCCATTTCAAATCAACTCCCTGATGAATGTTGTAGCCTGTGAAATGTAACGGTTAGTTTCACTGCTCACATATAAAAAATTCCACAATAGCACATGAAATCCTTTTTATGTTATAATCTCACCTATGAAAGAAAAGTTTTATCCTTTAGCCCTAAAGGAAAAGAATTTTTTAGAATATTTACTTAAACTTTTTGAAAAACCTGAAGAATATCGCCTGGGAATCAATTATATTACATCCGGCAATACAGATCAGGCTGTTTCCGAATTTAAGAGTTTAAAAAAAGATTTTCCCGTATGTTTCAATCTCGGTCTTACTTACTGGCTGAATAAAGACTATATAAAAGCATCTTCTTCATTTTATGAAGCACTTACGAGAACGTCGGGAAAAGATAAAAAGAAGGTAACTTTTTTTTATTTTCAGAGTCTTTTTTATCTCTCTATATGGTATTTGAACAAAAGAGACTTTTCCCGTCTTGAAGATGTACTGGCACAGACATCCCTGATTTCCTTATCTTCCTGGAAATACCCGGGAGACGATTTCTCTCTGTATAAACTGATGAAATCTGTATTATACCTGATAGAAGGTCTTGTTTATCTAAAAAAAAATGATGTAATGAAAGGACTGAAATATTTCAGAACTTCCCTTAAATGGAATAAAAATTCACCTCTTACTTTTTATTATCTTGCTATGGCTGAAGGACAGTTAAAAAATTTCTCTAAAGCCTCTTATTATATAGACAGAGGTCTTAAAATTTCTCCCTGTTCGTCTTATTTAACTTCTCTCAAAAAAATTATTTGCCGGTACAGAAAAGATGAAGAGAGTAAAGAAAAAAACCCCTTTCTGTCCATAAGTGACCCTGATCCTTTAACAATAAGGAATTTTTCCTGGCTTCTTCTTATGGAAGGTTCGCCCGGCATGACCCTGACATATCTGGAAAAAGGTATTTCATTATGCCATGTTTCATCATCACTCTTTCTCTATAAAGGTCTCGCCCTGGAGTATGTCAATCAATTCGAAGAGTCCCTCGCTGCCTATCAGAAAGCTTTTGAGTTTTCCGACAGGGATTTTTACGGAGACATGCTGCTCGGCAGGGCTTTTTACAAACATTCTCTTTATACGAAGGCAAAAGAATTCTTCGAGAAAGCTCTGAAAAAAGAAGAAAATTCTGTATCAGTACTTCTATACCTGTCGGAAATTTCCGTAAAGGAAGGTCATTATTCGGAAGGCATCACATATCTTGAAAAACTCACAGAAATTAAAGGAGATCATGTCATACCATCACTGGTATATTTAATGAATTGCTTCTATCTTAAAGAGGAATATATTAAAGCACTGGATATTTCATCCAGAATATTTATAGAAGATAAAGAACTTTTCTACAGGCCGGGAATAAGATTTTTCAGATCCTTAATTTATCTGGATATGAATAAAATAGATAATGCTCTTCTGGAAGTAAATGACAGCCTGAGATTCGATGCAAAGAACCCTTTAGCTTTAAGTTATAAAGGTTTTATAATGACTGTAAAAACTTCAAGACATAAATTCTTAAAAAATTTCAGAGAACCATTATCACTGTTTGCAAAGGCCCTGAATATTGATTTTCAATGTCCTGCAGTCTATCTTCACCTCTACTGTCTCTATCATCTTACAGGAGACAGGAAAAAAAAAGACTGGACTTTAAGTAATCTCTGCCGGATGGAAATAGAAGAAAGAGATATAAAGATATTTAAAAAGTTCTTTCCTGATCTGTTCAGAGAAATTAGAGATAAGATTAAAATAAAAGATCCTGTAAAATATGGACTAATTTCTTCCATTTCAGAAAAACAGTTTATAGATAATTTTTCTCCCTTCAGAATGTTCGCCATGTCCTGTGAAGAAGAAATATTGCTTTTCAGCCACATATATAAAACATTATTTACCCATCCATACAGTTATCCCCCGTTCCTTCTCTCAGGCACACTTTATGGCCAGAAAGAATTTTCACTCTTTCATATAAAAACCTTTATGGAATTTATGGGAGATAATCCTGTAATGATTGACATAATAAATGATTTTTATATAAAAACAAAAGACAAATCTTCAGAAGCCCTTGAAAATTACCGTCTTATATTTTCTCTGAATCCTGATAAGGAAAATAATACAATATTCCTGGCAAAATTATTAAGGGAACAGGAAGACTTCTCTATTCCGTCACTGCCTGTATATGAAAAATGCTGGCTATTGAGACAGGAAGATAAAGAGAACCTGATGGCTCTCGTTAAAACACTTCTCATACATGGAAAAACTACGGATTCCCTGTTTAAACTATGTCTTCAGATTTATCTCTCAGGGAAAGATTTCTCGGAACGGGACAGACTCCTGTCTTTTATGGCGGAAAAATTTCTGTCTGAAAAAAATAACAGCTATATAGCTCAAAGAATTTATATAGATATTTTGAAATCAGCCATATCAGAGCAATTAAAAGATTCTGTAATGGATTTTCTGACAGACATATTTCTGGAAGAGAGAAGACTCGATGAACTGGCACTCGGTCTCTATTTAAACAGATACAGCTTATATCCTGATAATAAAGAAACCATTCTCATCTGTGCCAGTGCCCTTCTTGTAAATAAAATAACGGATAAATTTACAGGGGAGATTTACCGTAAATCCTGGGAAATAAATAGATACGACAGAGCCAGTTTTATAATGTGGGTTTATATTAATTATTCAATGGGTAGGGGCGAGGTTACCTCGCCCCTACCGGCATGGCCGGTGGAAACATCGTCGGAGCAAAAGGAATATCTCGAAAAAGCTCTTTCTATAATCCTATCTGACCCGGACAGATATACCGGGCAGTTCTGGTATGATATTTCAATAAGGGTTATCCATTCTATTGCCCTTATATATCTATCTGAAGAAAGAAAAGACAGAAAAGCTTTAGAGACCTATAAAAGATCAATAAAAATTAACGGTGAAAATGAAAAATTAAAATATTACCTCCTTCTTTCTGCCCTGAAAAATAAATGGTATGACATTGATGCCATTGAAATTTACCGCTATTTCTTTAACAGAGAAGATGTGCCGGTGAAAATAAGAGAAGAAATAGTAAATGCCATGTTAGAGATTTATGATTCCACCGTTATTCCCTGTTCTCTGTGTGATGAATTTGCTTACGACATCTGCAAAAAAGCCTTTTCCCGTCCGGGGTGGGAACCAGAGGACTGTCATATAAACATACTGTGGAATTATTTTACAAAAAAACTTTCTACATCTTCTCTTCCTGACATGGCAGGAGGACTTATAAAATATCTTTCAAATCGGGAGATAATTTCTCTTATGGAAGGTAAAGAATTCATTCCGGTCAGAAAAGGTTTTGTTTATTTATTTATGGACCGTACAGACGAGTCTATTATGTATCTGGGAAAAGACATAAATGAAAAAACATCTCCCATTATTCTATACTGCCTGGCAAAACTTAATTTCGAGACCGGTCATGATGCAAATAAATTTATAGAATTAATAAAAGAGGAACATATTCCTGATGTAAATACCACTCTGGCAGTAGGAAGATTCTATTTAGCTCAGGGAAATAAAGAAAAAGGAACAGATATATACAGAAATGCTTTAAGAAGATTTCCCGATAAAAAGAAAGAATTTTTGAGAGAACTGGGACTCATTTACATGGAAACATCGCCTGAAGCGGCTGAGGAATATTTTAAGGAATTAATTTCCATGTCTCCCTGTGAAGAAGAAGCACTGCTGACTCTTGGAAATATTGCTATGTCCAGGAAATCTTATGAAGAGGCATATAATTATTTTCTGTCTCTTCAAAAGGTTTATCATGAAAACAGCAAAGCCCTGGAAGGACTTGCCCTGGTTTATTATTATACAGGGAAAGAGAGTGATTCTCTGGAACTTTTATCACTCATATATAATAAAGGGGAAAAGCTTTCGCCCGAAGGGTCTTTTATATTCGGGAAATGCCTGAAAAATGATGATGTGAAAGCTCTTGAATTTTATTCACAGGCTATTAACGAAGGATACAGCAACCCTTACGTGTATTTAGAAAGAGCTTTTGCTCTGAAATCTCTTGGAAGACTTAAAGCATCTGCCTATGATTTCGGAGAATTTTTAAGGAAACACAGTGGCGAAGACAGAGATACATGCGAAAATATAATAAAAGCTTTAATAAACATGGCAGAAATTGCCCGGGAACTGGGAGAATGTTCATCTGCTATGACGAGCCTGAAAAAAGCTTTCAACATTTCTCTTAAAACCGGCTCTGTCAGAAAAAATTACATTCTGGAAGAATTAACATCACTGTGCCTCAAATTAAAAAGCTTTTCACCGTCAGAACTTTATATACTCAACAATTATTTAAAAATTCATAATGAAGAATCTGATATAATACGATACAGATCGGAAATCCTTTACAACCTTGCCGTTAAAGAAGAAGAAAAAGGCAATTCAGATGGAGCAGAAAAAATCTATAAAAAAATCATAGAATATGATAGCCATATAAAATCCCTTGTAAGACTCGGTTATCTTTCATATGAAAGAGGAGATATAGTTTCATCTGTAACCTTCTGGGACAGGGCAGAAAATACCGGATCTTCCGATATGAAAATCTGCAGAAAACTCTATAGCTATTATCTGAATGAACATATTATAGATAAAGCTATAAAATACCTTTATAAACCTGTAAAGGCAGAATGGAGAAAAGATGAACTTATTATCCTTGCGGAGCTTTTAATAAAAAACAGGTCTTTCGATGAAGCGATAAAGCTTCTGGAAGAGGCTCTTCTGAAAGGCATCATGGAAGATAGTATTTATTATCTTCTGGGAAAATCCTATATGGAACTTCTTCCTGCTCATGACGGGTATTTCAGTAAGGCTCTGGATTATTTAAGACAGGTAAAAGAAGAAACTTGCGATACTGTTTCACTGACAGGACAGGTTTATATAAAATCGGGCAATACTGACATGGCTGAAAAATTTTTCAATAAACTCCCTGATAATTCGCCTGAAAGATATTACAACCTGGGTATTTTATACACCCATAAAGGACAGCTTAAAGACAGTCAGGACTGTTTCGAGCTTGTCATGGAACACTCACCGGATTATAAAGATGTCAAAACAAAACTTGCCATGGTATATATTGAACGTAAAAGTTTCAATCCTGAACATATAAACTTTTTAGAACATATGTTAAAAGAACAGACTGAGTGGCCTGCAGAAAAACGAAAAACCGTCTTGGAACATCTTCACAATCATTATATAGCCCATAATCAATGGGAAAAAGGAGTAAATCTCATTGAAACAATACTGGATGGTACCGGGTTAAAAACAGATGAAAAATTATGGGCATGGCTTTCTCTGGATTTTATACATCTGAATAATATGGAAAAAGCTGAAAATATTTTAAATAAATTCCCTCTGAAAAACCCCGAAGAGGAAGGAGAAATATTGAAAGTTCACAGAATATTTGCGGAAAAACTTATTTCAAACAGTGATTATGATGGTGCCAGAAAGATATATGAAAAAATATATAAATGTGATCCTGAATATTCTGTTGCAGGGAAAATGCTTGAAATGCTGGCAAAAGAAAGGGTAGGGCGGTTTGCCATGATAGAACTTACAGGTAAAGGCTCAAATGCTTCCGTATGGAAAGCCTTCGATCTGTTATCCCTGAGGACTGTCGCTCTGAAGATATTACATGCCGAACACAGATTAAATGAGGAAATCAAGAAAGAACTAAAAAGGGAATATAATTTACTCCTGGATTTAAATCTGCCTTCTGTAGTCAGTGTAATACCTG
>CALARM010001182.1 GCA_937888925.1 uncultured Synergistia bacterium
GATGATTATATAGTTTTTGATTTTAAAAAGAACAGTTTTTTACTGGAATTAAAGAATGTTAATGATAAGGACAGACTGGCCGTATATTCTTCAGGTAGATTAATAATGGTGAAGAGTGAAGAGTAAAGGAGGAAGAGTGACTTGCTAATTGATAGCCGGTCACTGATAACTGGTCACTGATAACTGGTCACCGATAACCGGTCACTGCTCATTCCCGTAACAACCCTTTCTATACCACTTAAATCTTTTACAATCTTTATGTGTCTAAAATTATGTATTTTCATTAGATTACTCACCTGTTCTGCCTGTCCTATGCCGGTTTCAAAGGCCAGAAAACCTTCTTTTTTAAAATGATTTTTTGACTCGGAGATTATTTTTTTATAGAAAAATAAACCTTTTTCTGCACCGAAAAGAGCTAGAGAAGGCTCATAGTCTTTTACTTCTTTTGAAATACTGTTTATTTCTTCATAAGCTATATACGGAGGATTTGATACGATAATATCAAAGTTAAGTCCCTGTACAGGCTCGAATAGATCTCCGCAGTAAAAAGAAATTGATCTCAGGGATAGATTGTCTGCATTTTTTTTCGCTATGGCAATTGCTTCAGGAGATATGTCTGTCACACATAGAGAACCTTCTTTTAAATAACTGGCAATACTTAAACCTATACAACCTGAGCCTGTGCCGATATCAAGTATGGTCGGATTTTTTATGTTTTTTGCTATAGTGAGTACTTCTTCTACGAGAATTTCCGTGTCAGGTCTCGGGATTAAGACAGAAGAATTTACAAAAAAGGGAAGAGACATAAATTCTTTTGTGTGAGTTATGTAAGACAGAGGTTTCCCTGATGCTCTTTCCAATACTATAGCTTTATATTCTTTCAGATATTCCTCGGGACATTCTTCATATAATTTTATATAAAGCTTTTCGCGGCTTATTTTGAGTATATATTCCAGAAGTATTTCAGATTCTCTTGCCGGTATATTGGAGGAAGTACCTTTATATATTTCTTCTTGTGCCCATGCGAGTATTTCTTTTATTTTCATAGGTAGTGAGTGGTGACCAGTGACCAGTGACCAGTTACCAGTTACCAGTTACCAGTTACCAGTTACCAGTTACCAGTTACCAGTTATCAGTGACCAGTTACCAGTTACCAGTTTGAACCTGACTGTTACGCATTACGCATTACGCATCACGCATTACGAACCACGCGTCACGCGTCACGATTGTAACCCATCACGCAATAGCTTTTATTCTCTGTTCCTTATCGTATTTATTGAAGGCTTCTACAAAATCATCGAGATATCCGTCCAGTATGGCATCCAGATTATGCAATGTCAGATTAATTCTGTGGTCTGTTATGCGGCTCTGGGGGAAATTATAGGTTCTTATTTTTTCACTTCTTTCTCCTGACCCTACCTGACCTCTTCTCTGTTCATCTATTTCATTTACCTGTTCTTTTATCATCCTGTCCAGAAGATGGGCTTTAAGAACTCTCATAGCCTTGTCTCTATTCTGATGCTGTGACCGTTGATCCTGGCAGCATACTACAATACCTGTAGGAAGATGGGTGATTCTTATGGCAGATTCTGTTTTGTTTACATGCTGCCCTCCTGCTCCGCTGGAACGATATGTATCTACTTTTAAATCGGCAGGGTTAATCTTTATTTCCTCATCTACTTCATCTACTTCAGGTAATACTGCCACAGTGGCAGTTGACGTATGAATTCTTCCGCTGGATTCAGTCGATGGCACTCTCTGGACTCTGTGGACTCCACTTTCATATTTTAAAATACTGTAGACTTTTTTCCCTTTTATTTCGAAGGTAATTTCTTTTATTCCTCCAAGTCCTGTCCGGTTGGCATCAATAATTTCCGTTTTCCATTTTCTATTTTCAGCAAATCTTGAATACATTCTGAATAAATCTCCTGCAAAAAGACATGCTTCTTCTCCGCCTGTACCTGCTCTTATTTCCATAATTATATTTTTATCATCATTGGGATCTTTATAGGTAAGCATATCATTTAATCTGTCCATTAAATCCTGTTCTTTTATTTTTAATTCTTCAAGTTCTTCTTCTGCCAGTTCTTTACTGGCCGGATCGTCTTCCATTTCTAAAAGTTCCTGCGTTTCTTCCTGTTCTTTTTTTATATTTAAATATTCTTTATATACATTTACTATTTCTTCCATATCAGACATGGTTTTTACCATTTCTTTATATTTATCTCTATCAGAAATTATATCAGGCTCGCAGATCTTTTTTTCCAGTTCCCTATATCTTTCATATAATTCTTTTACTGTATCAAACATATTATGTTCTCCTTTTTCCTAACCAGAATAATTTTCCTCATATAGAATATCTAATAGTTTTTTGTTTGTCAAGGTAGATTGCTTACCAAATAAACAGGATTTAATTTTT
>CALARM010001183.1 GCA_937888925.1 uncultured Synergistia bacterium
AGAAAAATAAACGGTATTATGGAGAGAATTTCGTCCTGTTTTATTGTACTTAAAATTTCATAACCGTCAGTATCAGGTAAATCTACATCGCAAAGAATTAAATCAGGCATATATTCTTTTATCAGTTCAATTCCCTTTAATCCTTCACCTGTGCCTTTTACTTCAAAACCATTGGATTGAAGAAATGTAATAATTAACATCCTCATAGATTCCATATCTTCAATTACAAGGATTTTTTTCATAGGATTTTCTCCACAATATAAGCAATCTGATTTTAATAGGATTCATTCTTACTAAATCTTCTTATTTAGAAAAAATTCGTCAAAATATAAAGTTTTTTCTGCAAGATTTATATTAGTATATAATTTTTAATAAAGGAAATTAAATTTTCTCATATCTTCTGTTACTTCTTTATTATTTTTTTTACCAGTTCTACTAAATCATGCCCTTTATAAGGTTTTTGTATAAATCCTGCAATGTTTGAAACTCCCATGACTTTCATTGCCTGCTCTTCATTGTACCCGCTTGTAACTATGACAGGTATATCACTTTTTATACGTTTCAATTCGTGAAAGGTTTTTTTACCGTCCATGACAGGCATTATCATATCAAGTATTACGAGAGATATATCTTCTATAGAGTCACGAAACATCTTCAATCCTTCCCTGCCATCAGGAGCTGATATTACTTTAAAGCCGACTCTTTGAAGAATGTTGTTTGCTATTGTACAAATATCTTCTGCATCATCAATTATCAGTATTGTTTTACCTTTTGCCTGAAGGTCCGGTTTTATTAAATCCTGTTCCTGTAAAGATTTTTGAGCAGGGAATAGCAGCCTCATAGTTGTTCCTGCACCATTTTTACTGAAGACCTTTATGGCTCCTTTATGAGCTCTGAGAATACCGTGAACCGATGCAAGGCCAAGACCTCTTCCGGGGAATTTTGTAGTAAAAAAGGGATCGAATATTTTATTCACCGTGTCTTCTGTCATACCGCATCCTGTATCTGATATATCCAGATATACATAAAGGCCTTCCGAAAGATTTTCTTCATGATAGTTATCCCTGAGATAACATCTGTCGCATATTATTTTACCCGTTTTTAAAATAATTATACCGTTATTATCTTCCATTGCTTCCGAGGCATTCATTATAAGATTCATTATAGCCTGCCGTATTTGAGCGTTATCTCCTTCGATATATGGCAGATTTTCCTCCAGAACATATTCAACTATACATTTATTTGAAATGGTTATTTGTATAAATTGATACATTTCTTTGATTAATTTTGATATTTCTATTGGCTCAAGTATGAATTTCCCATGACCTGTATAGGAAAGCATTTGTTTTGTTATTTCCGAACCACGGTAGACTGATTTTTCTATTTGTTGAATATAGGTTTTTACTTTTGAATCAGGAGGAAGATCCATAAGGGTTATTTCCGTGTATCCCAGGATACTTGCAAGTATATTGTTAAATCCGTGGGCAATCCCTCCTGCCATTTTCCCGAGGCTTTCATGTTTCTGAACAAATCTAAGGCGTTCTTCTATTTTTTTCCTTTCTTCTTCTTCTTTTTTTCTTCCTGTAATATTCATAATTGTGCCAACTATTTTACTTACAGTTCCTTTATTATTTATAACAGGATAACCGATAGACTGGATGTATTTTAAAGAACCGTCGGGAAGTATTATTCTGTATTCAATATTGAAGGATTTTTTTTCTCTTATTGCTTTTTCTGTTATTTCTTTCGCAGTAAACCTGTCTTCAGGGTGGATCATATTTATATACTCATCCAGAGAAGGTTCTTCCTTAAGAGGATCCATTCCCGTAATTCGAAAAGTCTCTTCAGACCATATTAATTTCCCTGCAGGTAATTCTGATTCGTAACTGCCAAGCCCGGCAATTCTCCGGGTCTGTGATAGATGGGCTTCACTTTTCCTGAGTTTTTCTTCTGATTCTTTTCTTTTTAAGATATTTACAAATATCTCTGCTACCAGTTTTAAGAGTCTTATATCTTCCTCTTTCCACTCTTTTGCCGAAGAGAAGTTTTCGAAACTGAGAAAACCTGTGAATATGTTATGAGTTATGACAGGGATTGCTATGAGGGAATGGATTTTTGAAACTTTAAAATATTCTTTTTCTCCCGGCACTTCTGACAGATTTGAAATATGCAGAACTTCACCGGATTTTAATCTGTTTACTATCCAGGTAAAAAGTTCCCTGGAAGAACCATTAATAAGTCCTGCCCCCTGTCCTTCCATATGCCATTCATATATATCGCTCTTACCTTTATCTGAAACCAGCCATATATATGCTCTGTCTGAACCCATAAATTTTCCGAGAGTTTCTAGTGATTTATTTATTTCTTTATCAATATCACAGGTAGAGACATTTATAAAACCTGTTGCAAGAGACGTTATTAATTTTTCTATGGCAAGTCTGTATTCCAGAGCTTTTTCGTATTTTTTTCTTTCCGTTATATCTCTCGTAGTTATAATTCCGCCGATAAATTTTCCGTCTTTGCTGTAGACCGGGTTTCCTATACTTTCTACCCATATATAATGTCCATCAGCATGAATCCGTCTGTACTCGATTTTTACCGGTTTTTGTTCTTTTATGCCTTTATTAAATTCATATTTCACTCTTTCCAGATCGTCAGGGTGTGTAAATTCAAAAACAGATCTGCCTTTTAAAAAATCTGCTTCATAACCAATGACAGTTTTATGGGAAGGACTTACATAAGTCCTTACGCCATTAATATCAATCTCACTTATCATATCCAGCATATTGTCGGCCAGTCTGGATAGTGTCCTTTCGTGGTCTTTCCATCCTTCTTCCATTTCTTGTTTTTTTGTAAATTCTGCAGAATTTTCTTGCACAGGTTTTCTCCGTGAAATAAATATAAAAAGTGAAATTTGCAATTCGCCGGAAGTTGCATTTATCCTGCTGGAAGTTTGCCTGCAGATTATTTTTATGTTATAATTTAAAAATCGTGACGCGTAACGCGTAACGCGTGACAAGAGGATTATAGCCGTTCTAGTAATTTGACGTGGTTCTTTTTTACAATCCCTTATGAAATTCAAAGATATTCAATTACAGGCATAAATGAAGAATTATAATCCTGTCACACGTCATGATAAATCATTAGGAGGCATTTATAAGTGAAATATATGTTTATTATTTTAACTTTAATTTTGCTTTTTTTTACTTTTTTTGAAGTCCCCGGAGTTTATGCAAAAGATTTTACGAAAGAAACTATTTATTTCATTTTAATAGATAGATTTGCTGACGGTGATTCTTCCAATAATCCTGCAGGTAAGATCTATTCACCTGATAAATCAGAGTGGAAACTTTACTGGGGGGGCGATCTTCAGGGTATTATAGAGAAACTGCCCTACATAAAAAGTCTTGGTGCTACAGCTATATGGATTACTCCTGTAGTTGAAAATCCTGAAGAAGTGTATATATACGGAACGGAAAAGATAAGTGCCTATCATGGTTACTGGGGAAAAGATTTTAAGAGAATAAATCCTCATTTCGGTTCAATGGATACTTTTGATAAACTCGTTCATACCGCTCATGAAATGGGTATAAAGATAATACTTGATTTTGTTCTTAACCATACAAGTCCGTACGGTCAGGGATGTGATGGAGCAGTTTATGATAACGGAGTGTTTAAAGCAACTTACAGTAAAGATCCGGATAACTGGTTTCACCATAAAGGCTCTATAGATTTCAATGTTTTGAATGAAAGGGAATGGGAAGATAAGAGCCTTTTTGATCTTACAGATTTCAATCACGATAACCCTCACGTAGATACTTATCTTAAAGAAGCCGGTCTTATGTGGTTATCTCACGGCATAGATGGGTTTCGTATTGACACGGTCCGTCATATACCATGTAAATATATGAAATCTTTTGCCGGTGAGATATACTCTAAAAAAGATGTTTTTATTTTCGGAGAATGGTCATTCGGGAATTTTAGAAATGAAACTGACAGGGAATTTGCTATGAAAGGCATTGTAAAATTTGACAGAGAAAGTGACATATCGGTAATAGATTTTAACCTTCAGGAAGCCATCACATCTTCTATCGCCAGAAACAGGAGTTTCACCTTGATACCTGAAGCACTTAAGCTTGATGAAAACCTGAAAGATCCATGTTCTATGGTTACCTGTGTTGATAATCATGATATGCCCAGGTTTATTTCTACTGCCATAGCAAACGGAGCCACTGAAAGGGAAGGAAAGAAAAAATTTGAAATGGCTATATATCTTATAATGACATCGAGAGGTATACCATGTATATATTACGGAAGTGAACAGTTCCTTCATAATGATACTCCTTCTACATGGGGCGTCGGAGGAGAGCCTTATAACAGACAGATGATGAATAATTTTTCAACGGACGGGACATTTTTTAAGAATATAAATAAGCTGTCGTCATTAAGACAGGAGAACCCCGCCATATCCAGAGGTATTCAGAAAACTCTTTTTGTAAGTGATGACATATATGTTTACGAGAGAGAATTGAATGGTAATATTGTGCTTGCAGGCATGAACAAAGGTAAGAGAGCAGATATAAATATTTCATGTTCTCTTCCTGATGGTGCCTACAATATGTCTTCACAGAAATATAAAAAGATTCTCGGCAGGGATATAAAGGTTAAAGATGGAAAAGTTAGGCTTAAATTAGATCAATATGAAGTGGGAGTGTGGGCAGTGACCAGTGACCAGTAGAGGCGACCCACTGTGTTCGCCCGGTACCGGTTAAAATACGGATCACGGATCACGCATTACGCGTCACGAATTCTCACCTACTGATAAAAAAGGAGATATAAAACATGATAGACGTAAAATTAATCTGTGAAAAAACTGAATTTGTAAAAGAAGAACTGGTGAAATTAAATGCTACTGCACCTGTAGATGATATAGTTTCACTGAACACAAAGAGACGGGAATTTACCTATGAGGTGGAACGTCTTAAAGAAAAAAGAAACAGCACTTCAAAACAGATTGGAAAGATGAAGGATAAAGAGGAAAGAGAAAAGCTTATCGTAGAAATGAGAGAAGTGGGAGATAAAATCAAGGAACTGGATGAAGAGATAAAAAAGGTGGAAGACGAACTTTCTGAGAAATTACTTCTTATACCCAATCTGCCTCATGAGTCTGTTCCTGTCGGAAAAGATGAGGAAGAAAATATAATAGTAAGAACAGAAGGAGAAAAAAAGACTTTTGACTTTAAGCCCCTTCCTCACTGGGAAATTGGTGAAAAACTCGGTATAATAGATTTTGAACGGGGTGTAAAACTTTCAGGCACAAGGTTTTATGTATTGAAAAAAGGAGGCTCTAAATTACAGAGAGCTTTGATTAACTGGATGCTCGATGTCCATACGGAATATCATGGCTATACGGAAATATATCCTCCTTATATGGTAAAAGGGGAATGCCTTGTCGGTACAGGAAATCTTCCCAAATTCGGTGAAAACCTTTATAGAGACGCAGAAGAGGATCTCTGGTTTATCCCTACTGCCGAAGTTCCTGTAACAAACCTTCACAGAGAAGAGATTTTAGAGGGAGAAATACTTCCCATTAATTATGTGGCATATACGGCATGTTTTCGCAGGGAAAAAATGTCTGCCGGTAAGGATACGAGAGGTATTAAGAGAGGCCATCAGTTCGATAAGGTAGAACTTGTAAAGGTTGTACCCAGGGAAAAATCTATGGAAGAACTTGATAAACTTGTAGGTGATGCAGAGGATATACTGAAAAGACTCGGTCTTACCTACAGAGTCGTAAAAATGTGTACAGGTGATCTGAGTTTTACTGCTATGATTAAATATGATCTGGAAGTCTGGTCTCCCGGATGTAATGAATGGCTTGAAGTTTCAAGTTGCAGCAATTTCGGCGAATTTCAGGCAAGAAGAGCCAATATAAGGTACAGACCTGAACCGAAAGGTAAGCCTGTTTTTGCCCATACTCTGAATGGTTCTGCCCTTGCATTGCCCAGGACTGTAATTGCCATACTGGAAAATTATCAGCA
>CALARM010001184.1 GCA_937888925.1 uncultured Synergistia bacterium
ACAGATCGTTTCCTGGAGGAAATGGAGTTTTACCGATGGTGTTATAGAAGAAATAGTACAGGATGTTTTTTTGGATTTAATAAAAGGGTTGAAAGCTTTTAAAGGCGAATCAACCCTTTTGACTTATATACAGAGAATTACAAAGAACAAATGCATATCGGCTTTGAGAAAGGAAACTACTGTAAAGAGAAAAGGTGATAAAGACAGTATTTCCTATGAAGATGTTGAATATAAATCCACTTCCGATTTGAATAAGCCATTGAGTCCCGCCAGTTTCGGTAAACCGGAAGAAACCTTTTTAAAACTGGAAGAATCAAGGGTTGTTCGAGCGTCTCTCGAACAACTTTCATCCAAATGCAGAGAAATTGTAATGATGAGATACTGTGATGAACTGTCCTATGAAGAAATAGGTGAACGATTGTCAATTCCCGGCGGTACTGTATGCTCCCGTTTAAAGAGGTGTCTCCTCAGATTGTCAGAGATTTACAGTGAAATGTCTTCAGGATTTAATGTTAAAAGATAAACTTTTTCCATGAAAATTATAAAAAAAAGAAAAAAACGGAAGTTTTTTTCTTTTTTATCGACTATTAGGGGTGAATAAGAAAAAAAATAGATAGTCAGGATATTTTGTGTAAACGTACTACGGAAAAAGGTTTTAACTGCCGGAAACACAAAATTTCTGGAACGTCAAAAATTTCAATCCTTTATAAGGGGTGATATTATGGCTGGCATATGTGAGGACGTATCTGAGAAAATGATGAAATATATAGATGGTCTTGCAGGTGAACAGGATAAAAAGGAAGTAGATGAACACCTGAAAGAATGTAAAGACTGTCAGGAAGAATTTCAACTGTTGCAAAAAGTTTCGATTAACATGAAAAGTCTTTCTCTTTTGAACAAAACCTGTCCGCCGTCAGAATTACTTGTAAGATTTTCCGAACAGGATGTAACCTTTAATGAAGGAAAAGAAGTGAGAGCCCATCTGGAAAAATGTTCTTCCTGTAGAGATGAAGTAACACTTTTATTTGAATTAAATCAGGAACTTTCCCTCGAACCTTTTGCAGAGATATACAAAAAAGAGACTATTCCTGCATGTCTCAAATCTCTTGTTGAAGAAACCTATCATCCTCCTCAGAAAATTGCCAGAACCTGGAAATTCGGAGATTTTCTGTCGTCTTTCTTCCCTAAAAAAAGGCTTGTCTCTGCTATGGCTACATGTTCTATAGCTATTTTTATGGCTTTAAACGGTGTTTTTCAGATTGAACCGACTTTTTTCTCTCCCGGCAGGCACGATATGAGCGTTAAACAGTCTCCGTCTTCTGTTACTCAAAGTGCCGTCGTAAGCAGTGAAAAAAGTAATTTGGAATTTGCAAAAAAGGAAAGTGATTCTCTATTTGCCGATGAAAGTATATCCGGAGGCAATGTGTCAGGAGAGTCTAAAACTTTCCGTTCAAATGAACTTTACGCCCAGAGAGCTCCCGGCCTGTCTCCTTTAGAATATAATATTGCTCAGATGGACGGTGTGAGACATGCCTCTGTAATATCTAATAATAAAGAGATTTCTGTTCAGGTTGATTTAGAGCCATCTTATTCCATTACATCCACACAGATTTGCAGTATAATGGCACTTGTGGCAAAAGACATGCATGTTTCGGAGGAACATATAGTCATTTATGATAACAGAGGTCTTGTACTGTCCGATAGTATAAAAGAACAGCAGAGGCATGATTATGCAAATTTGACTGAACAGCAGAGGCTTGAACAGCATAATTTTGAAGAAGTCCTTACAAAGAATGCTCAGAATGTTCTGGATAAGGAACTCGGGCCGGGGAAAGCAGTTGTTTTTGTAAGCAGTAATATAAATTTTACAGTTAATGAGCCTCTATCTATTCCGGGAAGAACAGTTGTAGTTAATTCTGGGGATAAGGGGTATTCTATGGCTCCTGCTGTAGAGGGAGAGAAGGCTAATATTGCAGCTAATACTATAGCTTCCGATAAAAAAGACAGAGACTATTTTTCTAAAAGTAAAGAGTTGAGTAACAGGAAGGATTTGAATGTAACAGTTTATCCTCCCGGAACTATTAATAAACTCGATGTTCAGGTAACACTTAATAATACAGAATATAATCAGGAAACTGTAAAAAACATTGTTTCAAACACTGTCGGCCTGGAGCAGGAAAGGGATAAAATAACTATAGTCAACAGGAATTTTAAAAATGTGGCAGAAGCAGGAGTTTCCAATATAAGTCCCCCTCATGCAACTTCTGTTATAAATGTTCCTGCTGAAGGTTCTGTACCTGCGGGAGAACATTCTCAAACAAAAATTTTCGGCATTATTTCTTTAATACTGGCTGCTATATTTCTGGTTCTATCTGTAAGGATTATAATAGGTACCAGATAAGATTACAGATTAATCGGATTATATAGATTACACTAAATCTGTGTAATCAGTGTAATCCCTTTAATCTGTGATTTATTTCTTCTGACAGTTCTGCAAGTTTTTTCTGTTGTAAAGGCCCTGCAGAAGCCAGGGCAGAAATTGTGTATTCCAGTGCCAGGGTCAGCTGAGCATGTGATTTGTTTTTATATTTAGGGCTTTTACCGTAAGCCAGACCCAGATAATAATTTGCCTGTGGATAAGAAGGGGACTGATTTACAACATATTCTTCAATTTTAATCGCTTCTTCCCAGTTACCCATCTTGTAATAACAGTAACCCAGGAGAGAAAGTATTTCTATATTATTTTCGTCCAGTTTTTGTCCTTCATCCAGTTCTTTAAAAGCTGCAGGATAATCTTTTATCTCCATATATAATCTTCCCAGAGAGAGCCTTGTTCTTGCAGACTTTTTGTCAAGGCTCAGAGATCTTTTCAGAAAATCCTTTGCCATTTCATAATCCTTATTTTCCAGATAAATTTCACCTTTTCTTCTTATCAACTCCGATGATTGACTGTTTATTTTTAACCCCCTGTCATAGGCTCCAAGAGCCTCTTTAAAGAGCATCTGCTGTTTATATGTATCTCCGAGATTTATATAATAATCTACGTCCTTCGGATTTATTTTGATTGCCTTTTCGTAATAATCTATCGAACTGGTATTGTCTTTCTTCTGATAATATAGATCTCCGAGAATTTTATAGAAAGAAGCATTGTTGGGATCCACTTTCAGAGCTCTCTCACATATTCTTATGGCATCTTCCATATATCCTTTGTCTCTGTATATATTTATAAGAAGTCTGTAACTTTCAAAATATGAAGGATTTATAGATATGGATTGTTTGAGAGGGGCAATGGATTTTTCTTCTTCTCCATATTTTATATATGCTCTGGCAAGCTCCAGAAAAGCCTGGGGATTACGGGGATTGTTTTCTGTGGCTTTTACATATTCCTCCAGGGATTTATCTGTCATGTTAAGGCCTTCATAACATTTTATAAGGTTTTCTCTTGCCTGTACCATGTTCTGATTCAGTGAGAGTGATTTCCTGTAATATTCTATTGCCTTCTGTTTATCACCGCGGTAATCATAAATAGAGCCGAGATTGAAATAGAGAGTAGGACTCATTGGATTAAGCTGGCTTGCTCTTTCATACTGTGTAAGTGCTCCCTGAAGATCTCCTCCCTTGAAGAGACTCCAGGCATATTCTTCTACTGCTTTCCAGTTCTGAGGCTCCAGGTCAAGAACTATTTTGTAAGTTTCCTGAGATCTTTTAATCTGGTTTGTACTCATATAGATACGGGCAAGCTCAAGATATGGCTTCGGACTTCTCGGCTCTATCTCTATAGCTCTTTTATATTCTCTTTCTGCCCAGTCCGGTTTCCCCTGAAGTTTATATAATTCCCCTATTGATATATATACATCCAG
>CALARM010001185.1 GCA_937888925.1 uncultured Synergistia bacterium
GATTATTTATATTCATAAAACGGTAGGTTGGGGTATAATAATTCTTGACGTTACACAGGAATATAAACCCGTCACGCGTTACGCGTCACGACCATTTACATTCCAATAAGTTATGAAATACACTATAAAAAGAGGAGAGAAAGTTGAAAAAAAATAGCATTTTCACTGTCAGTCTATTACTGTTCATATGTTTATTTTTTTCCTGTAGCCGGGATAACAGGATATTTGTAAGGCATATACAGGTAGACAGTAAAGAAAAAGCTGAAGAGATACTGAAAGAACTAAAAGAAGGTAAAGAACCTTTTGAAAAGCTTGCAGCCACGTATTCAAAATGTCCTTCCAGGGTAAACGGAGGTAAGCTGGAACCATTTGTCAGAGGAACACAGGAAAAGAAATTTGAAGAAGCGGCTTTCAGGCTTAAAATCAATCAGATCAGTGAACCGGTGGAGACAGAGTTCGGGTGGGAAATAATAGAAAGACTTCCTTTACCCACTCCCGTACCTCCCACTGTTCCTGCAATTACTCCTCATGCTTCACCTGCTCCAGATCCTACAATTACTCCTTTGCCATCTTCTGTCAGGATAAGACATATACTTGTAGAAACAAAAGGAGAAGCAGAAGAAATAATCAAAGAATTGAAAGAAGGTAAAGATTTTACCGAACTTGCTCTGGATAAATCTTACTGCCCTTCGAGAGCAAAAGGAGGAGATCTCGGTATAACAGGTTACAGGAGTAATCTTTCCGCACCTGTTAAAAAAGCGGCTTTCAAGCTTAAAATGAATGAAATAAGTGAGCCGGTAAAATCTGAATACGGCTTTCATGTCATACAGAGAATTGACCCTGATATGAAAATAGAAGTGAAGGAACGTGAAAAAATCAGAATCCGCCATATACTTGTAGAAAAAGAAGAAGAAGCAAAGGAAGTAATTAAAGAATTACAGGAAGGAGAGGATTTTTCCGAAGTTGCTCTGGAAACATCCCGGTGCCCTTCCAGAGTAAGCGGCGGAGATCTTGGTATGATTTCCATTGGAATGCTTGCAAAACCGCTTGAAAATGCTGCTTATTCTCTGAAAATAAATGAATTAAGCAAACCTGTTCAAACGGAATATGGGTGGCATGTTGTCCAGAGAATTGACCCTGATTTTGTGATTAAAATACTTCCGGTAGAAATCAGAGTGAGTCATATACTTGTAAATACACAGGAAGAGGCAAATAAAATAGAGGAAGAATTGAAAAAAGGCACCGATTTTACAGCCCTTGCCAGAGAATACTCTGAATGTAGCGGCAGTAAAGATAAAGGGGGAGACCTGGGTAAGATAAAAAGGGGAGATATGGCGAAAACTTTTCAAAAAGCAGCTTTTTCTCTTGAAATAGGGGGTATAAGCGAACCGGTCCGGCTCAGAGACGGATGGCATATTATAAAAAGAACCGAATAGGACAGGGATTGGGGGGGATTTTTTGGATTGACAGGATAAGCTTTGTACGTAATTTATATGAGAATCGTAACGCGTAACGTCTTCCCTTGCTAACGCAAAATGCGTAATGTTTTTCTATTATTTATACATTACGCATTTTGTGATAAATCTATTATTTCTGATAAATCAGAAATTTCTATCTCCCTGCGACTCCGCCTGCTCCGCCGCCGCCATCTTTTGATATCTCTCCTGCTACAGACTGGGCAAACCCTGAACCTCCCGCAGCGCCTACTCCGCCTGCACTTCCGGCTCCGCCGACACCGCCGACACCGCCGGCTCCGCCGCCGCCACCGCCCATAAATATCACCTCCTGATGTTATTAAACAAGATATAAGTTTATTATATATAAATAAATAAGCTTGCCTTTACTCTCTTTATATATATACCGGATTTTAGAGAAAAGTAAAGAACTTTTTATGTAAAATTTTTACGAAAATTACGAATCCTGCGGTCAGATTATTAAAATTTTATTTTACCTCTATAAAATATACAGGGATAGTCCTGATATATGTGGAATTTATCTGTCAGCTTATACAATTAAGGAGGACTTTTATGGCATTAGTAATAGGTTTTAAAATAGACTCTCAGTCAGGTGCTATGATATGTGATGAAGAAGACTGGATATTAAGAAGAAGAAGAATATTTTACGGAAATTTTATATCTTCCATTGTATCACAGGAAATATCCGATAACGTTCATGTTGAAGCATTGTACGGAGGTACTGGTATGCCTTCTTTTACCTGTGATGTTAGAGATTCTGTCAGGAAAAAAGTGGAAAATAAATATTCGGAATATAAAACAGGCAAAGGAAAACCTTTATCATGTGCCGATGATATAGCATATATACTCCTTGAGTCCATACAGGCGGAATTTAAGAAGAGAATAAATTTAAAATTACGTTCTCTTTACGGTTTTGATAAAGATGATTTGCTTCAGGGTTATTTCAATTATAACGGAACACACTATGAAATAAAACAGGAAGAATTAAAGAAAAAAGCCATGGAACAGGCAACAGTTCCGGAAAAGGGATGCCTTGAAGACGATTACCTGGAACATAAAGCGCTTTTAATGGCTACTGATAAAGATAACGGTATAGTGCTTTATGGCTATGAATATAATAATCCCACTTTATATCTTACGGCAGGTCCTTTTGAAATAAGAGGGACCGGGGAAGATGAAAAAGATGCTGCACAGCTTTCAATAGCAAATTTTATAAATAGAAAGCCTCTTCATATAAGAAGAAAAGGGTTTGACAGAATAGAAGTTATAACAGAATTGATTAAAGCTATGTATGAAGCATCGGTACATAATCAGGAGGTAGGAGGATATTTTAATCTCTTTTATCTGGACGGAAGAGGTAACAGCCAGGAGGAACGATTGAAAGAACCTTCTGATGAGGCCATGAAAATAGCCACGGAAATTATAACAGGAGAAAAATACGGAGAACTCCGGACCGATGATGTTTACGAAATGATAAATTCTCTTATCTTTGAAGATATAAACCCTGATATTATAGAAGAAGAAATGTTTCGAAAGGCAAAATCTCCATACAGACTGGATTTTATCCTGAGAGGTTATAAGGCCGATTCTATACCTGATGTAAAAGAACCTTATATGAGTCTTGCAGGAGGAGGAAAATAATATGACAACCATAAATGCTTTAAGACTTGACTCTTGTTCAGGCCTGATGATCTGTGACGAAGAAAGAACATGGCATTTGAGACAAAAACTGAACAGTATAGAAAAAATAAAATCCCTTATCCCGCCTGCAATACAGATGGAACAGGGAATAGTGGCAAGGCTCGGAACTACAGGAACCTGTTCTATAGGAGCTGAAATACTCAGAGGGTGCAGAATAAAACTCCAGAATATATACAATGAAAAGACGGAAAAAATCGGTAAAAAGCCTGATTTCTTTCTGACTATAGAGGAAATAAGCCATATTATTTTTGAGTATATGATAGAAGTGAAACACCGCCATGTAGATGAACTGCTTCTCGCTAAATATGGTTTTGTTACAAAAGATTTTATCAGGGGATATTATATGTCAGGGGAGAAGAAAATAGAGATAAAAGATAAAGAAATTATTAAAGGTGCTGAAGAAATGATAACGTGGTCAAAGAAATCTTCGGAACTTAACAAGATTTTAGGCAACGGAGCCATTGTGGCAGGATATGACAGTAAAGAAGGTTTCAACATATTTCATCTGAGCCTGTCTAAAGGCCGTATAGAACCGGTTCCTTTCATGTTCAGAATGGACGGTTCAGGGAGGGATGTTTCTGAAATAAGATATAATGATTATGTAGACAGAAAAACATTGCGTAAAAGAAGAGATGAACTGGATCCTGTTGAGGCAGTAGTAATGATGCTTGAAGCCTTTGTTCACTGCAGAAGGATTGCCATCGGTGTCGGAGGATGGCCTGATATAATTTATATAAA
>CALARM010001186.1 GCA_937888925.1 uncultured Synergistia bacterium
TTTCTCCCAGCAGAAAAGCTGCTTTTTTATTTCCTTTCTTTAATTCTTCCAGTAATTGATTGGTATTCATACTCATCATACATTTGGCTTCTTCAAGATCATACATAAATTCAGGTTTTTTTACTTTTCTGGCAACAGAACCGATTTTATTAGAAGCAAAAAGACCGAGCAATGCTCCCTGCATTTCTTTTGCAGTTTGGAATCTTGCAGCAGGTTTCGGAGATAAAGCCTTTATTACTATATCTTCAAGTTCAGGAGAAATTTCCTCTTTAATAGTTCTGACAGGAGGAAATTTAAAAGGTACAGGATTTTTGGCAGTAAGTAAATGATGCATGGTTGCTCCAAGTGCATATATATCAGATCTCGGTTCTGCTTTACCCTGATATTGCTCCAGAGGGGCATATTCCATAGTACCTATAGCAGTTATCGTTCCCTTCGGTTCAATTTTTTTTGCTATGCCAAAATCAACAAGGATAATCTTATCTGTTCCCTTTCTTAACATAATATTTGCCGGTTTTATATCCCTGTATATGATAGGCGGGTTCTGGCCGTGCAAATAATCCAGAACATCACATAACTGCACTGACCAGTTAACAACCTGTTCTTCCGACAATCCTTTAGTTTCGCTCTTTCTCAGATGTGTTTCAAGATCGACACCTTCTATAAAATCCATAACCAGATAATAACGAATATCATTGATAAAATAATCACTTACTCTCGGTAAATTCGGATGGTAAAGCTCTGCCAGGAGTTTCGCTTCTTCACGAAAACGTTTGATAACATACTCACTTTCTTCCGGTTCATCTGATTTATCAATAAGTTCCTTAACAGCACAGATTTTATTGAGTCTTTTATCTTCAGCTTTGTATATATTACTCATGCCGCCTATTTTTACAAGAGTTATTATACTGTAACGATTATCTAATATTTCTCCTACTTTTAAATGCAAGATTATTCCCCCTAACAATCGTGACGCGTGGCGTGTGCTCGTGACGCGTAACGCGTGACGCGTGACGCGTGACAGGTTTAATCCCTCCGCACCACGCATAATGCTTTACGCATTACGAGGTTATATAAAATTAACTATAACAGATTGTAATGCTACAATATTATACAGGAATTTTATCACAGTTACAAGGGATAGCGTTTTTTTACGACAGGCCTATCCTCCCGTCACGCGTTACGCGTCACCCGTAACGACTCCATATAAACTTGACACTCCATGTATAATAGAAATCATGAAAATAATAGCTACATGTGACCTTCATTACGGTTTAAAAAAATGGGGAAACGATTCTACAAACGAAATTGCCCGACTTGTGATAAACTCAGATGCAGATGTATTTATAATTGCAGGCGATATAGGAGAAGGCCTTCAAAATTTCAAAGAGTGTCTGGAATTGTTTAAAGAATTCAGAGGATATAAACTTATCGTGCCCGGGAATCATGATCTGTGGAGTAAAGAGGGGCAATCTTTTCAGATATATTCGAAAATATTGAAAGAAATATGTGAGAACAGCGGGTTCCACTATCTTGATACAGGTCCTTTTGTTCTGAACAATATCGGCTTCATCGGAAACATCGGATGGTATGACTATTCATTCAAACTGGAAGAACTGAATATTCCAATAAAGTATTATGAAGAAAAAAAATTACCGAAAGTAACAGGATGGAATGACAGAAGATTTATCAAATGGGATTATAATGATTATGAATTCCTCGATCTTCTTTTAGATAAAATGGAAAAACACATAAAACATATATACGAGCAGGTAAACACCATTATAGGTGTAACCCACCATATGCCTTTTGAAGACATGATCAGAAAAACGAACTATATATCCTGGGATTTTGCAAGAGCCTATCTGGGAAGTAAAAAAATAGGAGAACTTTATTTGAATTATGAAAAAATCAAATTTGCCATATGCGGACATAATCACAGATACGTAAGAACTACAAAAGGACACGTAGAATGTATCAGCGTTGGAAGCACCTATAAACAGAAAGAATTACTCACTCTTGAAATATGATTATCTATTGACATATAACCTGAAACTATGTAAGATAAAATCTAATAAAATTATTTACAATAAGGAAAGGAATTTTTGATTATGAAATTATCCCTAAATGTGATTCTACTTGTGCTTGCAATTTTTGGTCTCTTAGTATATCTTCCCGTAATGTTATTCGGGTGCGGAGAAAGTGATGATATAGATGTAGGCAGTGTTCAGGGAACACTTGTCGATACGAGCGGTGCTATAATGACCGGAAAAAAAATAAAAATTGAAGGTATAAACGGAATTTACGGGTTAGGTATAGTAGATACAAATGTAAACGGCAAATTCAGCTTTACAAATATTCCTGTAGGCACCTATACTATTACTGCCTCTGAACAGGACGGTACATTTATTGCAAGTAAAAATGTGGATATTACGAAAAATGAAACTGAAGAAGTAACTATCCAGCAGGGCGAAGTAGCACCTCCTACTCCGACGCCATCTGCTACCAGCACACCCGGTGGTACTGTAACAGTGACACCAACGTTCATTGAAATTTTTTCGCCAACTCCTACTTCTACTCCTGCTTACTTTTAAGGAAAGGAGTCTTTATGGTAAAAAAAATATTTATCCTTTTAGTCATAATACTTATGTGCAATGTCATGATAAAAGCACAGGAAACAAAAGAACAGCCACTGCCGAATTTAACAGTGAGCGATGACGATTACATGACTACGAGAACCAGGATACAGGGGAATAGCCAGGATAATCCTTATGATGGCTATTATGATCCTGCAAAAACCAGGGAATCTTTTAATTTCAGAACTGATAAAAATGTAAATAATTATCCCGGGAATAACGAAGCAGGTAATGGATATTCCGGTTATTACAACAATCCTGGATTTAAAGAATATCAGTTTCCTCAGGCACAGGCAACACCGGTTCCTGCTAAAGGTAATGCCATAGAACTTTCAGACAGTGAGCTTCTCAATGATGTTGATCTAAAATCAGGCGGTATTCCTGTATGGAAACAGTCAAACAATGCAGTTGTTGAAGTTGATAAACTTCAGGACATGAATGTATCGGTTTTTCTTCTTACACAGCAAAAAAATGATAATGTAATAGGATATAATATTGAATTTCGTTCAAATAGAGACGTGCTTGCTTTTACCTCTTTCATACTTGAAGGCAAGTCTCAGGTGTATTTATTAAATAAAGACGATAAAAATCAGCAGGAAAAGATAGGCACTTTTATAACAGAAGTTGATCCTTCCGGCATATACAAGAAAATTATGACCTTTTCCTATAATGGTAAAGAAATAAAGCTGAAAATATCAGGAGAAGATAAGAAATATCCGCAAAAAGAACAGGAATTTAATAAACAGGAAGATATAAAACAATCGGAGACTGAAGGTAATAAGCCGAACACCACAAAACCAAATACTGTTATAGAAGTAAATTTTTAAAGAGTAAAAAAATGAGTCATAGTTCAGGCGTGACGGGTAATCCGTCACGCCTGACTATTTAAGCCATTATAGAAACAATAAGGTTATTTAAAAAGGCAATTAAAAGACCTGTGTCATAAAACCCCGAACTGCCTGTCAGCTTTGGTAATATAAATTTTATAAAAATATATCCTATGGCAAATAATATGATAATAACCAGAACCATATAGATTGCCATATTCGATTGAGCCGGTTCTTCTTTCTTTTTCTTTTTTACTTTCTTTTTTGTTCCCTTTTTCTTTTCCTGAGGTTTGCCTTCATCCTCTATATCAGAGCTGAGAGCTTCTTCTTCAGTTTTCGATATACCTTTCGCAGGAGCTTTCTTTTCTGTTTTGCGGGTATCGCCTTTTTCCAGTTCATCTTCCGGCATAACAATAGTCTGTTTTGGTTTGCTTAAAGCCTGTATTGCCAGTGCATCTATGGTCTGAATAGATGAACTGCCTGAAGAAAACTGGTCAGTCACCTCTGATGTTCTGGAAGCAGACTGAATCTCTTTAAGGGCTGTCATCATTTCCATAGCAGATTGATATCTGTCTTCTTTATCAAGTTCCATAGCCTTTAATATTATACCTTCCAGTTCCAGAGATATGGATTTATTGAATTCCCTGCAGAATTTAAGAGGTACATTATTCATAGATCTATCTATGGCATCTACCGGCAAAACCTTTGTTGCAATATAATAGAGAGTAGCTCCGAGAGAATAGAGATCACTTCGTGCATCTGTAACCATAGCATATTGCTCTATAGGAGAAAAATGAGGCGTAATTGTTTTGGCTACGGCAAGGGTTCTGGAATGAGGGTCAAAAAGTTTTGAAATACCAAAATTAATGAGTTTAATAGATTTATCTTTTGTAAGGATTAAATTTTCCGGTTTTAAATCTCTGAAAATTATAGGGTGCGGTTTCTGACCGTGCAGGTATTCAAGTACTCCGCCAAGCTGAATTGCCCATCCGATAATTTCTTCTTCTGCAAAAAAATCTTCTGTTGTTTCTATAAGTTCTTTTAAATTTTTTCCGTCTAAATATTCCATTACCAGAAAATGTCTGGCATTTTCTTCAAAGAAATCTTCTACCTTTGGCAACTGGGGATGATCCAGTTTATTCAAAATTTTAGCTTGCAATTCAAACTGTTGATAGGCCTGTTTTGCTTCAATAGGATTACTGAATTTGCTTATCAATTCCTTAATTACCCAGAAATCAAATTTTTTACGGTCCTCCACAATATACAGATTACTATTTCTGCCACTGCTCAGGTGTTTGACTATTTTAAATCTATCTTTCAGCACGGTACCTTCTGGTAAACAGTCTCTATCTTTTGACATAACTTTCGCAAAAGCCCTTTTCAAGAGTTATTTCGTAGCTATTACGACAAACTCCAAATCTTTCAGCTTTTTCCTCCTCTATAATCTTATTTGTTTTTTAGCATCATCACAAAATTATAATTCAAGAAGTATATTCTCTATTTCCTTTAATGTATATCCTCCACCCTGCACAAAATCAGGAGTGCCTCCACCTTTTCCCGTTAATTTCCTGTTGAAGTTTTTCATTACTTCAGAAAGATTTAACTGCCCATCCTTTGATCTGGCGATAATTAAACTGCATGGTTCAGATGCCGTAGCAATACATACAAGAATATTATTAGATTTCATAATAACATTTTTTGCCAGACCTTTCAACTCTTCAGGAGTTTTATCTTCATAAATATGTTTTATATAAACAATATTATCTTTTGTAATGCTCCTGGAATTTAAAAGTTCTACCTCCTGAGTCATACACTTTTCTTTTAATTTCTTCAAGGTCTTATAATTTTCCTTGTTTTCTGTTATTAATTTATCTATTTTTGTAACCACATCATGGGAGCCTACGGAAAATCTGCACGAAACATCTCTAAAAACAGAAGAATATTCTCTGAATAGCTTTAAAGCTCGAAAGCCGCATAAAAATTCTATTCTTAATTTTTCCTTCAGTTTTTCCCATGTCTTAATTACTATAAGTCCTACTTCGCCTGTTGCATTACAGTGAGTTCCGCCGCATGCAGAAGAGTCAAAATCATGTATGTCAATTATCCTCAACAGGCCGGTTCTCTTTGCTTCTTTACGAAGAGCTGTATCGGGGTTCTCTTTATCCATATATTTTATATGAACAGGTCTGTTTTCAAATACCATTTTATTTGCACAGACTTCACCTGAAAAAATCTTCTCTTCTGACAGGTCGGAAATATTCAAATCTATAGTTGAAACATCTTTGCCGAGGTGAAATCCCACTGTTTCAAGATTATAGAGCATAAAAAAACACTGTGACATGATATGCTGTCCCGTATGCTGCTGCATATGTTCAAAACGTCTCTGCCAGTCAATAGTGCAGTTTATCTCCATACCGGTTTTTAAATTATGGCCTTCAGAAGAAGAAATCACATGAACAATTTCTCCGTCTTCTCTTTCAAAAACATCAATAACAGGAAGGCCTTCTATAGTTCCATGATCGCAGGGCTGACCTCCTGAAGAAGGATAAAACCCTGTTTTATCAGAAATCAGATATAAATTATCTTTATTGTAATATAAATCAATAATCTGACCTTTAAAAACAGATATGTATGAATCGTTATAATAAAGTCGTTTTTCTGACATCAAACCTCACAAAATTTGCATTATTCGGAATTTAATTCGACATATTATCTTTTTTTCCCTCTTGATAAGTACAGTTAATTTATTTTAACTGAAAATAAAAAAACGCCTCGAAGGCGCTTTTTTATTAAATAGAATTACTGTTCTTTTTTCTTTATCTTCTCGGAGACCACTATAAATTCCGCTACTTTAACGGTATGAATCTGCCCTGTAGTAACAAAATAATCTCTTTTTTCAAACTCCTGTTTTAAAGCCAGTTGATTCTTATAATCCCTTATAGAAAGTTCTTTATGGGAATCTAAATTCATATTCTGTTCTTTTTCACAGCCACTGCTCATTTTATCAACCTTCTTTCTTCAGAACAACCGTTCTATTTTCTTTTTCTTATCTGATATGTAAAATCCTCTATTTTTTTAAAATAAAACTATGGAGGCGACCATCCGGTCGCCTCCATCCTATTTAGTTTGCTCTGAACTCTGCATCCACTACATTATCCCCGCCGGCAGGGGCAGTATATTCTCCTCCCGGAGGCGGGCCATATCCTGTGCCTGGAGGCGGGCCATAAGCTCCTCCGGCATTTCCTCCGCTCTTTGCATAAAGACTTTCTGCCATTTTATAGGAAGCCTGTTTCAAATCTTCCTCAGCCTTCTTTATCCGCTCTATATTATCACTCTTTATAGCATCCTTAAGTGCTTCTATAGAACGTTCAATATTCTGTTTGTCCTGAAAAGAAATCCTGTCTCCGTAATCTTTAATCTGTTTTTCCATCTGATACAGGAGAGAATCAGCTCTGTGCTTCACTTCAATCTCTTCTTTCTTTTTCCTGTCTTCTTCTGCATGTGCTTCTGATTCCCTGACCATTTTATCTACATCTGCTTTTGAGAGATTGGTACTTGCCGTTATGGTAATATGCTGTTCTCTTCCTGTAGCCATATCTTTTGCAGATACATTTACTATACCGTTCGAGTCAATATCAAAGGTAACTTCAATCTTTGGCAACCCCCTGGGTGCAGGAGGAATTCCGTCAAGGCGGAACATACCAAGAGTTTTATTGTCTCTCGCCATAGGACGTTCTCCCTGCAGAACATGAACGTCTACAGAAGTCTGCCCGTCTGCAGCAGTGCTGAAGATCTCACTTTTTTTCGTCGGAATAGACGTATTTCTCGGTATGAGCACAGTAGAAACACCTCCCAGGGTCTCTACTCCGAGAGAAAGAGGAGTAACATCAACGAGAACTACATCTTTCACTTCTCCTCCGAGAACTCCTGCCTGTATGGCTGCTCCTACAGCTACTACTTCATCAGGATTTACTCCTTTATGAGGTTCTTTTCCGGTAAGTTTCTTTACCAGGCTTTCAATACATGGCATACGGGTAGATCCACCTACAAGAACCACTTCATTTATATCTTTTTCTGTTATACCTGCATCTGACAGAGCCTGACGGTACGGTATAATTGTTCTTTCCGTCAAATCTGCCGTAAGTTCTTCAAACTTTGCCCTTGTGAGCTTCATCTCCAGATGTTTCGGTCCGTTTTGATCTGCCGTTATAAAAGGCAGACTTATTGTAGTTTCAAACATAGACGAAAGTTCGCATTTTGCCTTTTCCGCTCCTTCAGTAAGCCTCTGCATGGCCTGCCTGTCTTTTATCAGATCAATTCCCTGTTCTTTCTTAAATTCTTCACATATATACTTTACAAGGCGCTCATCATAGTCATCTCCTCCGAGATGAGTATCTCCGCTTGTTGATTTCACCTCAAACAGTCCGTCTCCCACATCCAGAATGGACACATCAAACGTTCCTCCTCCGAGATCCCATACAAGTATTGTCTCAGAACCTTTTTTGTCCAGACCATAGGCAAGAGATGCTGCAGTAGGTTCATTGATAATCCTGAGCACCTCAAGTCCTGCAATCTTACCTGCATCCTTTGTAGCCTGACGCTGTGAGTCATCAAAATATGCAGGTACTGTTATCACGGCTTTTGTAATCTTTTCACCCAGGTAGGCTCCTGCATCATCTGCCAGTTTCCTCAGAATCATAGCCGAAATTTCCTGCGGTGTATATTCTTTCCCCTTAATGTTTACCTTTTCACGGGTTCCCATTTTTCTTTTTATAGAAGATACTGTATTTTCAGGATTTAATACAGACTGCCGTTTGGCAAGCTGTCCCACCAGCCTTTCTCCGGATTTGGAGAAACCGGCAACGGAAGGAGTCAGACGACTTCCTTCGGCATTCTGTATAACAACAGGCTTTCCTCCTTCCATAACTGCCACTACCGAATTTGTAGTTCCAAGATCTATACCTACTATTTTAGACATATATTAACACCTCCGTAATTTCTGTTATTTATTATCTCTAATGCTATTATAAAAGTTTAGTCTATTATTGTCAAGTATTTTACAAAAAAAATATAAATTAGAATGTCTTAATAATTATCAATTTCTGGAATAAACCCTGGGATTATCCCTGCGGATACTGGCCATTTCCGCAAAAAGCTCTCTTTCTCTCTCCGTAAGCCCCTGTGGCATTACAATCTTTACCTCGACAATCATATTACCGGGCAAACCTTCTTTAAGATTTGGCATTCCCATGCCGCTCAGCCTGAATTTTCTGCCGTTTTGAGTTTCCGGCGGTATTTTCATCTGCAGATCTTTACCGTTAAGAGTCGGCACCTTAATTTCCGCGCCGAGAGCCGCTTCCGTAACAGTTATGGGGACAACGCAGTAAAGGTCGTTTTCTTTAAGGTCAAAGAAATCATGGGGTATAAGCTTTACCTTTAAATACATGTCTCCTCTCCTGCCGTCTCTTCCCGCTTCCCCTTCTCCCCTTAACCTTATCCTGGAACCGTTTCTCACTCCGGGGGGAATTTTAGTTTCTATCTGCCTGCTGGTAGAAACCATTCCGCTTCCTCCGCAGTTACGGCAGAGATTATTGTTTACCCTTCCCATTCCATGACAGGAAGAACATTTTTCCTGTCTTTGCATCTGAAATGATTTTTCTGTACCATTATAAGCTTCTCTCATTGTTATCTCTATCTGATATTCTACATCTCCCTTTCCGCCGGAACCATTATCGGTAAAAAAGTCACCTGAAAAACTACCTGCTCCGTTACGGAAAAAAGTATTAAAGAAATCGCTGAAACCACCGAAACCGCCGAATGATGTGGCACTGCTCTTACTTGATGAAGTTCTGAAATTTTTAAAGAAATCAGACACTCCTTCTCCGCTGTATCCGCCTGTATTAAATCCACCGGTTTTCCAGTTTTGCCCCAGCAGATCGTATTTTTCCCTTTTCGCCGGATCTGATAATACCTCGTACGCTTCATTGAGATCCTTAAACCTTTCCTCTGCTTTCGGATCTCCGGGATTTATATCCGGATGGAGCTGTCTTGCCAGTTTTCTATAGGCTTTTTTTATATCTTTATCTGTTGCATTCCTGTCCAGGGCGAGAATTTTATAGTAATCCTTGAATTCCATATCACTCACCTGCCTTATTATAATATACCATATATATATTTATATTATAAAAGTTTAGTCTATATATGTCAAGTATCTAAAAAAATAGACCGGGCTCTGGCGGGATTTTGAGGATTACAGAAGGTTATTTCCAGACAACTCCTAAGTACCGTAACAGGTAAAAGGGTATCCGTAAAAAGCTTCTGCCTGGCAGGCT
>CALARM010001187.1 GCA_937888925.1 uncultured Synergistia bacterium
GTCCTGATTATATCCCTGTCACTCATATTATTTAACTTATAATGGATTCTTTCCCACAGAGGAGCAGGTAATAGAGTAGGAGGATTTCTTAACATGAGTTTCTTCCTGAGAGCTTCTCTGTCTTTGAAATGAAAACCATATTTCTCCGGATTATCCCACCATTCGGTATTGGGTGTGAGTATGGCAAATTGAGCCGTTACTGAGTCCGGATTTGCATCTAAAAGAAATTGGAGGGTTTCTTTTATCGTTTCTTCTGTGTCATAAGGTGAAGGTACTATTACACTTGCTATCGTATAAATACCTGCTTCTTTTGATGCTTTCAGGGCAGATTTTGCCTGTTCTGCCGAAATGTTTTTACCTATGGAATTATCCAGTATATACTGTGAGCCTGATTCTATACCGAAAGCCATGGCTCTGCATCCTGCTTTCCTCATTAATTTATAATCTTCCGACGGAAAGTTCCTTGCATGGCCGAAGGTAGAATAATTTATAGAAAGATTTCTCGTAAGTATTTCTTCCGATATGGACGTAAGTAATCCTGGAGGGGGATTTGAGCCGGTTAACCTTACCGTTACAGAAGGAGATTTTTCTATTTCATCGACAACTCTTTTCGGATGTTTATGTCTCCATACAGAACCGCTTTTCCCGGGATGTATGCAGAATTTACATTTATTAGGGCAGCCACGGCTTTCTTCTATAAGAAAAGCTTTTATTTTTTCGTTTCCTTTCATAGCAGGATATATGTCTTCATTATAAAGAGGAGGAGGAATTTCTTCTATATTACTCATGAACTGGACGGGATTTTTCTTGATGTTGGTTCCGTCTCTATATATAAGATTCGGTATGGCTTTCAGATTTTTTTTACCCTCAGAATATGCTATTAATTCACCGAGAGCAATTTCTCCTTCTCCATATATAAGAAAATCAAAACCACAGGTATGGTCCAGTATATGTGTATCATACATGTCCACATGGGGGCCTCCTGCAACAGTTATCACCTGTGGCAGATGTTTTTTTATTTCTTCTGCAATCCTGACTGAACCGTGAAAGCCCGCCCCTTCCCATAGTTTAAAACCGATAAGAGGTGAATTGTATTTTTTTATATATCTTATTAATTCCTCTGCTATTTTATATTCTGTTTCTTTTATAATGTCATTGAAAACCACTTTCAGGTCATTCATTTTCTTTATAGCGTTATCTTCGTATAGATTGTTATTCAATCTGTAAATTTCTTTTATTATTCCTTTCGTTTTTTCCGTAAAGAATGTCCTGAATATACCGGTTGTAACATAATCAAGAATTAAAGGTTCATACCCGATAGAATTAAGAAATGATGCCAGTGTGGCAAGGCCATTGTCAGGCATAAGACTGAACAGTTCCGTAGAAAGACCGTTGTAATTTATTAAAATGATTTTATTTTTCATAGGTTATATTTTATCATTTAATCAGTGAAAAGTGAATGGTGAATAGTGAAAAGTAAGCAAAATCCAGTTTTTTTACTTTTTACTCTGAATATTCTGTGGCAAATTTTTTTTATTGTATATAAAATCACTATAAAAAAATAAAAAAAAATATATAAATGCTATTTACTTTTTTTAAATTGTCGTGATATAAATATTGTAAAATTTGAATATATTAAAAATTTGATAATAACGGAGGTCTTTTATTATGGTAGCAAAAATGGTATATGGATTTACACCACAGCCACATATTCATCCACATTTCCCACCTTTCGGAGGTGGAGGAATGCATCACATGCAGCATCATCAGCAGATTCAGCAGCTTCAACAGCAGGTTCAGATGCTTCAGATGCAGATGAAAATGATGCAGATGATGATGATGATGGGTGGTATGGCCGGCGGTATGTGCGGAATGGGTATGCCAGGAATGATGAACCCGATGATGATGGGCGGAATGGGTATGATGAACCCGATGATGGGCGGAATGGGTATGATGAACCCGATGATGATGGGCGGAATGGGCATGATGGGCGGAATGGGTATGTGTCCCGGATATATGCCTGGAATGGAACCGATGTATGGTGGCGGAATGTATCCTCAATCCGATCAGTTAATTCAGGGTATGGGAAATCTCGGCGGTGGCCTTGGCTCTATAGCAGGAGGTATGGGCGGCGCAATGTACGGAGCAGCCCTTGGAACTGCTA
>CALARM010001188.1 GCA_937888925.1 uncultured Synergistia bacterium
TAGTTCATCCCCGGCCATCTATCAATTTCTGTTCTATTACATATCTGATTATTTCAGCATTATTTTTCATTTTCATCTTTTTCAAAATACGATATCTATAAGTACTCACTGTTTTCACGCTGAGAGAAAGTTCGTCTGCAATATCACTGGCTGTTTTTCCTGACGCAACCATGCACATGATGCGAAATTCTCTGTCGGAAAGCACTTCATGAGGAAGGCCATTTCTGTCTTTTTCAATATTGATTGCAAGAAGTTCTGCCACAGAAGGAGTAATATATTTCCTGCCCTGTTTTACTGTTTTTATGGCCAAAATAAGCTCATCAGGCAATTTTTCTTTTGTAAGATACCCCGAAGCACCTCCCCTGAAAGCTCTCATAGCATACTGTTCTTCTGGATAAATACTTAATATGAGAACATTTATTTCAGGATGTTCTGATTTTAATTCTCTTAAAACCTCAAGACCATTCATGTCGGGAAGGGATATATCAAGTAACACTACATCATATTTATTTTTTTTTACTTTTTTTAAAACCTCGTGACCTGTTTCTGCTTCATCTGCTACGGTAATATCCTTTGTTTCTTCCACAATCTGTCTCAGACCTTTTCTGACAACAGGATGATCATCTACAATAAGTACTTTTATCATATTATTTCCTCATTCATCTACAGGTAAAATAATTTTAACAGAAGTTCCTTTACCGGCTTTACCCTTAATTTGAATACCTCCCTGCCAGTAATGAACTCTTTCTTTTATACCGAGCAATCCGAAGGATTTCCTGTCAGTATTTTCTTCTATACCTATACCGTTATCTTTTACAAAGACAAACAATTTATTATCTCTCTGTTTCAGTTTTATGTCAACTTTCGTAGCTCTGGCATGACGGATTATATTTGTCAGAAGTTCCTGAATTATACGGTAGATAACGACTGATTTCTCTTTATTCATTGTAATATCTTCAGGTGTTACGGTAATTGTGAATTTAATGCCAGTCCTTTTTTCTATTTCTTTTGCATGCCAGAGTATTGCTGCATGAAGACCGAAATCATCCAGTATGACAGGCCTGAGTTCTGACGCAATTCTTCTCACATTCTGTATTGTCATATCTATCAGGTCAGTCATGGCATTTATTTTTTCTACCAGTTCATGTTCATTTATTCTTTTGCCGAGCCACTTTATATCTATTTTCAGAGCAGTAAGCAACTGGCCCAGTTCATCATGAATTTCTCTTGCTATATTTTTTCTTTCTTCTTCCCTTATAACCTGTAAAAGCTCAAAAAGTTCCCGTAATTTTTCATGGGATTTTTTTATCTCTTCATCGGCTCTTTTACGTTCAATTATCTTCCCCAGAGTCTGAGAAATACCTTTTATTAAATCCCTTTCCGATTTAAGGAAAGGCCCTTCGTCACAGAGAGGTTTTTCTTCCAGATAATAAATCTCTACTGTCCCTTTTTTTCTGCCGTAAATATTAATATTACTTATCTGTCTATAAGGGGTTTCACGAAAATTACCTGTTTTAAATTCCATGCCTTCCAGAATAATTCTGCTGCATGTAATTTCAGGATACTGCCAGGAAGAAGGTATAATATTAACAATTTCCTGAATTACTTTCTCAAGATTATTTTCATGTTCTACAATATTAAAAATATTATAAATACACGTCAATTCTTTGGAACGTTCTCTGAGCTCATGTTTTAACAGTATTACCTTTTTTTCAAGTTTATCTTTATGAGCAACAGCTTTTTCAAGAGAAGCGATTTTCTTCTGCCCTTCCAGAAGTTGTTTTTTCAGGGATATAATTTCCGGATTTTTTTCCATAATATTTTTATTTCATTATAATACTACAATAGTCACAATATAGATTTTCAATAAGATTATTATGCAATATTTATATCGTAAAGTCAAATTTTCCACTATAAATCTGATGTAATTCATTTTGCTTCCAGGAAAAATCCTGAATATATAGCAGGCTATTATCCAGTAAGAAGCCATTTCCATAAAGGTATAAACAATATTTTTTCCCTGAATGGACCTCTTCAGCTTCAAAATCATAAGTTATAACGAGCAAATTATCACAATGTAACTCATTAGATGATTTTATGAGGGCATTATTGCGGTAATAACACTTTTAAGTTTAAAAATGAGTTAGTTGTAGAGTGTAATAAATGCCGACGGAATTCTCTTACCGGGGCAGCTTCTACAAAACGTTAGAGCTACCCCGGATGAGTAAGAGGTGTTTCTGAGGAAAGTCAAAGAACCCCTTCTTCTAAAAGTTTTTCAATCTCATGTTTATCATACCCCAGTATTTCGGAAAGAATCTCTTCATTATGCTGTCCCAGAACAGGGGGAGGTAATTTTATCGATCCCGGAGTATCTGATAACTTCACCGGTATACCTGTCAGTTTTATATTGCCACATGTCGAATGTTCAACATCTACTACCATATTACGGGCCAGTACCTGGGGATGTGTCAATACCTTATCAAGAGTAAGAACAGGGCCGGAAGGAATACCATGGTCATTAAAAAGACAGAGCCATTCCTCTGCTTTTTTCTGTGAAATTATTTCTTGAATAATAGCAAATAATTCATTTCTGTTTTTTACTCTGTCAGGATTTGTTGCAAATTTCGGGTTGTTTTTATCAAGCCCTACAAGGTCACAGAAAATATGCCAGAATTTATCATTACCTGCAGCAATATTTATATATTCGTCAGAAGCCTTAAAGGTTTCATAGGGGCTTATAGTCGGATGCTGATTCCCTTTACGTAACGGAGGAATACCTGTTGCAAAATATATACCTGCCTGATATGTGAGAAGTGATACAAGACCATCAAGAAGTGATATATCAATCTTTTGCCCTTTTCCGGTTTTCTCTCTTGAAATAAGAGCGAGTAATATACCCTGAAAGGCATAAATAGCAGCCATAAGATCCGCTATTGACGTACCTACTTTATACGGAGAACCTTCAGAGTCTCCTGTTAAACTCATAAATCCTGAGATTCCCTGAATAACAACATCATATCCCGGACGGGATCTGTAAGGCCCTGTCTGACCGTAACCTGAGACAGAAGTATAAATTATTCCGGGGTTTATCTTCTTTACTTCCTCATAGGACAGGCCTATTTTTTCCATATAACCGGGACGGAAATTTTCAACCAGTACATCAGCTTTTTTAATAAGTTCCATTATAATTTTATGCCCTTTTTCTGTTTTCAAATTTACTGTAATGCTCTTTTTATTACGATTGAAACTGAAAAAATAAACACTTTCACCATTTATAAAAGGAGGGCCAAATTCTCTGGAATCGTCGCCTTTACCGGGTTGTTCCACTTTTATAACATCTGCTCCCATATCACCTAAAAGCATAGTGCAATAGGGACCTGCTATAAGACGGGAAAAATCAAGAACTTTTATAGATTCAAGAGGCATGTGTGTCATATATATTATCAGATACTACGTATCTTCTCTCCTTTCTATTGTATCCACCACAGGTGGTCGTCTTTTATAAACTTCTGTTTCACCTTCAAAAGCAGAGGCAATCTGCAGTAAACCCAGTTCGTCCTTATGACGTCCTACAATTTGAAGTCCTACAGGTAATCCTTCATCTGTAAAGCCACATGGTACTGCTATGGCAGGATTACCTGCCAGTGATATGTAATAACAGGTCTTCTGCCAGTCTATATAAGTTACCATGTTTACACCCTGAATTTCTTTTACATATTCCTGGTTTATGTCAAAGGGTATTACCTGACTTACAGGAAGTATGAAAAACTCATATTTTTCCATAAAAAGCCTTATTCTGTGATAGAGTTCTGTTCTTATACGCTCTGCACTGGCAAGCTGTGGGCCTGTTATCCTTTCACCTTCTTCTATATTTTTCAGCAGTGTATATTTAAATTTATTTTTTTTCAGATTTTCTCCCAGAATAAGTTCATAATCCCAGGCTCTCCATGCTTTATAAGCCTTATCTGCACCGGTAAAATCAGGCTCATTGTCTTCCACCTTACAACCGAGTGACTGGAAAACTTTTTTCTGACTGTCTACAATTTTCTTTACTTCCGGTTCAAAAGGGAGGCCTCCCAGGTCTATTGCCCATGCTATATTTACTCCCTTAAAGTTACGTTTCATAGAACGGGAAAACATATGTCCCTCTTCCTGTATTGATATGGGAGATCTACTGTCAGGTCCTGCCATGACGGAAAGAAGGAGAGCCACATCCCCTACGGTTCTCGCCATAGGTCCTGCCACTGAGAAACTGTTCCATCCGTCCGATACAGGCCATATGGGAATACGCCCCGGAGAGGTACGCATACCGACGACATTGCAAAAACTGGCAGGATTTCTGAGAGAACCTGCAGCATCAGTGCCTGTTGCAAGAGGCACCAT
>CALARM010001189.1 GCA_937888925.1 uncultured Synergistia bacterium
TTATGATTGAAGGAAGAACACCATGTGAAGAAGAAGGAAGGCTTGGTTTTCAGACGAGTTTCTGCCAGGTTCCCGGAGGAGAAGTGTTTATATCTCCTGTAGAAGAAAGTGTCAACGGCATTTATATGATTGATATAAGCGGTTATGGATTTAATTTCGGACTTAATTTTAAGGATGGTATACTTTCAGGCATTGTATCTGATAAGGAATATGAAAAGGAGGCAGGAAATATAATTACAGATATGGGAATTTCGGAGGAAAAAGCCGGGGAATTCGGTATAGGAACAAATCCTGGGGCAAAGCCTCTTCTGATAGGAACGATTTCCGAGAAAGCCCTTGGAACAGTTCACATAGCCCTGGGTGAGAACAGACCTTACGGAGGTAGCCATGCCAGTCCCATCCATTACGATTTCGTAAGTACCGGCAATAATGTCTTTATAGACGGATATCAGATTATGGAAAATGGAAAAATTATTACTTAAGTGAACAGAATCCTGTTAATCCTATAAATCCTGCGAATCCTGGTTTTGTTTTTTAAGGCGTCTCACAGGCATTTTGCTGCCAAAAGGTTTATCTGACCGGGTTTTTTTCAGGGTAAACCTTTTGCTATCTGGTTTCTCCTCTAATTTATCCACTTTCTTTGTTTTTGATTCCTCTATTTCAACTATTTCCTCGTAATATCCGTTTATTTCTTCTCCGTTTTCGTCAAAATAGATGATTTCTTCAATTATTTCTTCATCTTCTTCATTGTTCTCCATATCTTCGTTACTATTACCATGTTCATTTTCTGTTATGTGGAAGATTTTTTTTCCGCATTCATTACAGTATTTAGCCTGTGTGGTATTCAGCCTGTTACAGTAGAGGCATTTTTTTGTTTCTTCAGTGTTTTTTTGATTTGCCAGCTTTTCTACTATCATAAGACTTGCCTGTGATGAAATGGAGAGACCTCCATGAAAGGCATTTCTGATAGCCTTCTCAAGATCTTCCGATAAAGCGTCGCTTTTCGTTAGATAACTTGAAGCTCCTCTGTTGAAACATTCCAATACCTGACTTTCAATTACAGTATCACTCAAGATTATGATTTTACTTGAAGGTGATATTTCTTTCAGTATATTTGTCGCTCCAATATCATTATCTACTACAGGGATATTTATATCTATCAATATTACATCAGGTTTCTCTTTTGTTCTGAATATCTCATACACTGCCTGTTCTACATTGGAAATTGTATTGATAACGTTAATATCTTTACAGGATGAGAGTTTTTCTTTATATTTATCGTACCTCTCAGTGTCTCCGTCTATAATAAAGACTTTTATAAGTTCCTCTGGCTTTTCTTCGCCGGTTTTTTCTGCACTTTCTTCTTTTTTTTCTTCACCGGGAGCTGTTTTACTTTTCTTACCGAAGTTTCTGCTGTATGAAGCGAGAAGATTCTCTTTTAATTCTTTTGCATTTGTGAATCTGTTATTTATATTAAATTCCAGGCATTTCATTATAATAATTTCCAGGTCTGAAGATAGTTCTGGAATTATCTTTCCGGGAGGGGTAAAGATGAAATTTTCCTCACCAAGAGCTCCTGTGAGTAGTTCGTACATGGTGCAACCGAGAGAATAAATATCGCTTCTTACTTCCTGAACACCTAAATACTGTTCCGGTGCGGCATAGCCGTCTGTACCATAAACCTCTTTTTTATCAGGTTTAAGAGTAGAAAAAGATGCGCTCCCAAAATCTACAAGTACGAGCCATCCGTCAGATTCTCTTATTATAATATTGGCAGGTTTAATATCACCATGAATAAGGGGAGGCTTCTGACTGTGCAGATATTCCAGTATTCTGCAGATCTGTACTGCCCATTCTATGACCTGTTTTTCAGGTAATCCTTTTTCTTCACTCTCTGAAAGTATTACTTCCAGATCATTACCTTCTATATAGTCCATTATTATATAACAGGTATCTTTTTCTATAAAATAATCTGTTACGCAGGGAAGACTTGCATGTCTGAGATTTGCGAGCATTTCAGCTTCTTTTTCAAAAGGCTTTACAATCTGTTCTCTTATATTGTGAGGTAATTTTTCAAGACCTTTTTTGTAATGTCCCTTGACAACACATGGCCTTTTTAACCGCAAATCATAGGCCATATATATTTCACCCATTCCTCCCGTAGCAAGAGAGGAAATGATTTCATATCTCTCCTTCAGGACTTTTTTCTCTTTTATAGTTTTACTTTCCGAAGGACAGCCACAATGTTCACATATAATATTATCATCTGGCATTTCACTATAACATTCGGGACAATACATGACTCTTCACTTTTCACCCTTCACAACTCACGACTCTTCACTTTTCACCCTTCACTCTTCACCCTTCACCATTCACGATTCTCATATAAAATTCTAATAACAGAAATGATTTCCTCCTTTTAAATATGAGAAATCTTTCCCTTTCTTCCTGTTATTTCTCTTTCTGCTTCAACAGCAAGTAATTGTATCTCATTGAGAATTTTAGAAGATTCAAATATTACAGTCAATCCTTTATCAAGATATTCAGGTTTTTCCTTATAGAGTCTCATTTGTTTTATGCCGTTTTCTATATTTTTCAGATATTCTTCAACATATAAAAACATATCACCGACCATTATAGTTTCATTTTCTATTAAATTAAATTTAAATCTGGCACCGGTCAGTTTCTCATCCATAAAATCCAGTATGTCTGTAAATTCCCTGTCACTTATTTCTCCATTTTCTATCTGTCCGGCACCTTCAAGAAGTTTATTAAAATTATCAGTGATTATATACTCGAAATTTTTTATTTCATACTTTTCGTCTGATGGTAATCTTCCGGGCAATAATGTGTGGCACAGGGCACAATACGATCCGTGCATGCTGTTTTTATGACCGCATTTCAGGCATATTATTTTTGTTATAATATCAGAGGCTTCATATAACAGAGCCAGAGAAGAAAAAAGTTCATCTACAGCTTCTGATGCCATGTTTATACCTCTCTCTATATGGTGTTTTTGTCTGTCCTGAAAGTAAAGATCTGTTTCCTGAAGACCTTCTTTGAAGAGAGATAGATTTTTTTTAATTACATGGTACTCCTTTATAAGTGTTACAGTATCGCAATCCAGTGAATATATCTGTCTTTCTGTTGCCTCTGTAAAGTCTATGAGAAAATTTATCTTTTCTTCCAGACTTTTTTCCCGATCAATTTCCCTGATGGAGTTTACATTTTCTCCTTTTTCTGAAGAAATTTCCTCTGTTATTTCTCTTGAAGAAATTATAAGCTCATTGAGTAAAGGTGATTTTGAATATACCGGTAATGGTTCTTCTTTTTCTTTTTTGAAAGACTCGAATAAGCTGTCTGTAATAGCTATTATATTCTCTATATGGTTCATTAAAATTTCATTGTTTCTGTGTTCTGTATATTTACTTATTTCTCCGGTTATTTTATGGAATTTCTCTAAAAGTTCTTTTACCGGTTCTTCAGAATTTTTTTGAAAGAGATTTTTATGGAGGATCGTTAATTTCCTGTACAGACATTCCAGAATTTTACATAATTCTTTTAATTCTATGACACTTTTTTTATTTTCTATTACATCATATGACAGTTTTATAAGTGTATTTATATATATAGAATCTGTATATGACAGTTTTATAAGTGTATTTATATATATAGAATCTGTGAAGGGCCTTTCTTCCGTATAAAATTCTTTTTTCAAAATATTTCTCTTTCTTATACCTATCACTACTCACTCATACAGAGCCGGTGAGAGAATATACATTGCAGGTGTTATTGCCGGAAGATTGGCCAGTTTTTTTACAAGAGGTTCACCCATGAGCTCACCTATATCCGCAATGTTTAACGTATTATTCATATCACTGTACCAGTCTGAAAGATCGTAACAGTCGAAATTTGTTATAATTTCACGAAATATTAATTGAGAGTCAATAATTGTTCTCTGTAATATTACATATTCGTTATCTGTCAGGGCAAGAGGCCATGATGTCATATATATCCGGCTGTTTTTATGTTTTTGGAGACAATCTACAGCACCTTTGAGGAACATTTTTATACCGTCCAGGTTTAAATAAGGATGTAAAGATATTGCATCAAAATAACCTGCCATATCTTCCGGAATTTTTTTGTTAAGATCTATCGTTCTGGTATGAATGGCCGGATTTTTTTTCTTTATGAACTGCAGCAGTTCGTCATCTATATCAATTACATGGACTTCAAAATTACTCAGAGATTTTAAAACCAGGCTGGTAAGGTCATCATCTCCGAGAAATAAAACTCTGGTGTTATCATCTGTAAAATCACGTAATAAGAGTTTAACCCTTTTAAGGCATGAAGCTTCATTACAGTAAGCCTGTCCCCACTCGGCTTTAAGTGATGGCCTTCCTTCGAAATTTGTAAAATCAAAGGTCACATCTTCCTGATAAAATAGATATTTCATAAATTCTTTTGTAGCTTCGAGACTTCCCAGTAAAACCTTTGCACATTCAGGTCTTAACAGCTTCTGGTAATCTTCGATCTTTTTCTTGATTTCAGCCGGTTTTTCTCCTTTATAACCTGTTCCTTCAGATGCTCTCCCGAAGAGAGCTTCCATATATTTTCCTTTCAGAAGAGGCATTTCTTTTTCTATAAATGTTAATCCCTTCTGATAATTTTCTCTGACATGTTCCGTATATTTATTATAATTATTCATTTCTTCAGAATATTTATTGTTCCCATGACCGCCATTTGTAATATTAGTAATGTCTCTTATATATTCTTTAACTTTATTTACCATATTATCAGCCTTTCTTTAAGATATTATCTTATTATATCATCTGTAACATTTATTGGCAAAATTATTTACCTTTTAAAATGTAATAGCCATTTTAAAATCTATCCCTCTTTACTTTTTTAGATTTTGTCGGTATATTATAATACCTCTTAATAAAAATATCATAATAAATTCAATGATTTATTTTGGAAGAGAGTGATAAATTTGCAAACTGTAAAACTTACCAGGCAACATATAAGCCAGATAATACAGTTAGAAAACAGGGTACATCCTCCTGAACTTCGTTTTTCCCCTTCTGCGTGGAACAGAAATTTTCAACAGATGGAAAAGAGCAACTGTAATTTCTCCTGGGGATTAACGGATAAATCAGTTTTTGTTGCTTATCTGGCAGCCCATCTTGGCTCATCATATCAGGAAAACAGTGACGAACCGGTCATAGAAGTAGATGATCTGGCTATAGCACCGGAATATAAAGATAATCTTTTTTCATTAATAAAAGCTTTTGTACAGGAACTTGCCAGGAAAAAGCTCGGTAATTTTGCCATAGAAACACTTGCAACTCCTGAAACCAGCAGATTTCTAAAAGAACATAATAATGTCCTGATAAAGCTTGGTTATGAAATAGTATGTGATTATCCCTTTTTTGCAGAGGATACAAAAAGGGAACTTGTATGGATGAGAATTGAACCTAAAGATAACATGGGAAAAAAAATACTGACCTGAGTATAAGCATGTAATAAACGTTTTCCTCCCGTCACGCGTTATGCGTCAAGGGAGCATATTGTAATGGTTAACTCAGTAAAAGGAGGTTTTTTTTAACAGTGCCTATTATTTGTAAAAAGTGTAATCAGGAAAATAGAGACGGTAAATTCTTTTGTTCCCGATGTGGTGAACAGATACAGGAGAATGTAAGAAGTAAATATCAATATCCCGTAAGATTACTTAAAGAAATGTCAGATAATCTTGTCAGTTACGGAACTACTCAGGAGAAAATAGAAGAAAGATTTAAAGATTTCATTAATGTTGCCAGAGATTTAATAGATGAAACTCATAAAGATATGGAAGATAATTTTTCAAATGTAGATGATCTGGTAGAGAAACTGGCAAATATAGGAGAAGAAGCTCCACAGGAGCGATCGGGAGAGATTGTAGAGAAATTTACATCCCGTTTTCAGACTGCACAGGATTGCATTAATGAAGGGATTTTTCTTACAGGAGAATCTCTGAAATCTATAGCAGGTCTTTCCGATATAGAAACAGGTCAGGGGAGAAAAGACCTTGAGAGAGCCCTGAGATTAATGGAAACAGGACTGAATAATCTCGAATTTATAAATGAATCACTGAAAGGTCAGTTGTATATCTATAAACAGGTAGAGCCTTTACCAAAAAAACTGACAGAAGCAGTGACTTATTTACAAAAAATTACTCTTAATATTTCTGAATATACTGATAAAAGAGAATATGAGTTATTACCGGAAACTATTTCCCTTATCGATGAGATGAAAGAATGCCTGAGAGATGTTATGAAGACTGCAAAAACAGAATGGGTTAAAGAGAACCAGACCACAGACCATCATGACGAAGAAGGTTTTGATTTCCTGAAAGATGGCCTTGGTTCTATGCTTTAGGGATTTATAGCACTCTCTAAAAAAATTAGAAAGGTGGGGACTATTATGTTAGGTGGTATCGGCAATTTCAGCATGGAATCTATGACACCCACAATGGGTATGAGCTCCATGAAGGCTGATACTGCTTTTGCAGGAGGTATAGCGAAAGCAGAATCCATGCAGAATAAAAAGGGTGGAGACAAAATTAAGCCTCATATTCCGAAATTAAAAGAGGAAAGACAGAACACCAATACTCAGATGGGAGAAGCAACCGGTTCAACTGCCGGTGCGCAGGATGTTTTTACCAGTAATCCTTATGCAAAGGATGCACAGACAGGGGGGACAGCTCTTACAGGGGCAGGAGCAAAGGCAGTGGCATCTCCACTGGATCCTAAGGGTAAAGCACGTTTCGGACAGGGAAATGATATGATGCCTGTCGATGCTACCTATGCTTCATCATATAATAATGCAGGTGTGGCTACAGGAGATGCCAATTACGGTGATATAAAAAGCCTGGATACCTTATATGGAAAAAGGGATCAATTCGATGGTGAAGACAGCAGAATCGGTGATGCCAGAAAACAGGCCTTTAAAGATGGCAGGGAACAGATGCAGAATAATCAAAAATTTGAGAATAATGTAAAGAAACATGATAACCTTGCCCAAAATTTCGGTAAACAGGAACAGGATTTTGCCAAAAAAGAACAGGATCTGACAAAGGCTTCAGAGAGTTTAAATAAGGTAGGAGAAGCACTTGATAAAGTTTCACAGATGCTTCAACAGGTTGCACAGGGGCTGAATACAACGGCAGATGCTGTCCAGGGTATTCCTTATGTGGGGCCACCTCTTGCTGCTGCTCTTCGTGCAGTGGCACAGATGATGCAACAGATTGCACAGATGTTGCAGCAGATTGCACAGGTAATGAAGCAGATTGCCCAGATGCTTCAGCAAATGGCACAGCAGATGGGGCAGAAAAAAGAACAGGCAGGAATGCAGAAAGAGTTAAATCAAAATCTGTCCCAGTTAAATCAGGATAATCTGGACAAAGGTTTGCAGAGGATGGATCAGATTCAGGATGTCATGAAAGACCTGGGTAAAGCAGCACAGGATAACAATAATCATTTGAATGCCGTAGATAAACGTATTAAAGAAATGGACGGAGAAAAGAAAGGTGCCGGAGGTATTGGGGCAGGACAGGAACAGCAGATGGCCGGTATGGGGCCACAGCAGGGTATGCAACAGCCTGTGGGACAGGGACAGATGGCAAAACAGGCGCAGCAGGCACAGGGGCAGCAGGCATCACAGGAAATACAGAGGGATCAGAGAAAATCTCAACCTCCGGAAATTGCAGAAGGTTTCAGGCCTGATACAGTCACATCTGCCGGTGGAGGTGCCGGACCAGGCGATGGCGGAGGCGGAGATGACGGTAATCAGGGATGGGATGGCCATCAGAGTCTGGTAGAAGCTATAGGAGGAGATACAGGTACTAAAGGAGGTAATGGAGGAGACATGGCAGGCGGCGTAGCAGCCGGACAGGCAGGCGGAGTAACAGCACCTGCCGGAGGAACCACTGCCGAACCTGCAGCAGCACCTGCAATTGAACCTGCTCAGACCGGCCGAACTATGGCAGCAGGAGCACAGGAAAAAACTCCTGCCGGAACTGCAGCAGCACCTGCGATTGAACCTGGTCAGGCTGGACGAACTATGGCAGCAGGACAGGAAAAAGCTCCTGCCGGCGCTGCAGAAGTTTCTTCGAAACCTGCAGAACAGATGGATAAAGCCAGAACACCAGAAACACCGGCTGCTTCTCATGAAACAATTTCCGCTGCAAAGCCTGAACAGAAAGGTATTGCCGAGGAAAAGTCTGCTCCCGGTGCAGGTGAAAAAATATCTACAGAAAAGACCGGTGCAAAAGGTGAAGAATTCATGGCAGATGATAAACACCTGAAAACAGAAGATAAACACACTGACGACAGGAAGATTGATGATAAGAAAGTTGATGATAAGAAAGTTGATGATAAGAAAGTTGATGATAAGAAAGTTGATGATAA
>CALARM010001190.1 GCA_937888925.1 uncultured Synergistia bacterium
AAAAAAGAAGAAAGAGAAGATGTAGTTCTTCCTCAGATTAAGATACAATCGTCAGGACTTACTATGGATATACCTGACGAACCGTCTCCTGATATTGTAGAAACAGGAGACCATTCGTCCGACACATTCTGTGACATGCCTGCTCTTTATAAACTTGAAGATATAGAGCAGAAACAGGTTTCCGAAGAAATAAAAGCATCTCCGGAATATATGAAAGAACAGAACAACCGTCAGAGAATAGTAAACATGATAGTCCACTGTGCTTCTCCCGATATAGCCGGGCGGCTTATTGAACGTATCTATCAGCTTGGAGACAAAATACTTGATACGTGCCTTGCCTTTGATGTCAAAATAGTTGTCCTGAAATCAGGAGAGAAACTCTCCCATGTAGTGAAAAATGCTGAAAATACCGGGGATTTGAGGGCAGGTTATTCGGAGAATCTGAGAATCTGTTTTCTCGGTGAAGAATGGCTCTTTGAAAGTTTTGAGAATCTATATCGTTTCAATACACCTGTTTATCTCATGGCTCTGGCTTTTGATCACGCCACGGGAGGAGACAGTTTCGCATCACTTAAATCACCATTTGTATTGAATAATTACCATGCATGCAGACGGGGAGAAGAAGGACATCAATTTATGGAAGGTATAGCCTGTTACAGTCCTGTGGAATATTTCGCTCAAACACTGGAAACTTTCCTTCAGGAGAAAGACGAATCCTTTCGTATAGATATGGCCCAGAAGGTCTTTGAAGGTAAAATATCTACCAAAGATGATTTATATTACAGTGATTTAAGTATGTATCAATATATTGATTATCTGGTACAGAGTTAGGTAAAAAAGTAAAAAGTGAAAATAATACTAAAAAACTTCAAAACCAATACAAAAGAAAAAATCGTAGAAGAAAAACCGACTGCCATAATAGAATTTGACGGAGAAAATACCTATATAAAAACCAGGGACTGGAAGCTTAAAGAAAAACTTGAAGAAATATTTTCCGTCCCTTTTACCGTGAGAAAACCTGTAATCAAAGACGGTGTCCGTGCATTTGTTCTTGAAATGGTAAAACCCGGAACAAAAGATCATTTTAAAGAAATAGCCTATTTACTCAGAAAAATTAACTTTTATGTAAATCTTATCGAATAGAAATATTTCAAAGTCTTTAATTTCTGGCATTTTCCAATAATCTTATCGATTGGAACAGGCCAGTAAATTTTATATAAATCTTATCTAAGGGGTTGTAAAAAAATCATGAGCAAATTTCTTGAAATAATAAAGACAAAACCTTTTTCTCTTATAATGAGCCTTCCGAAAAATGATAAAGATCTTGCAAAAGCAGCAGAAGAAGCAGGGGCTGATGTAATAAAAATACATATAAATGTGGAGCACAGGGCAAGCGGAACATATTTCGGCCCTTTTGAAGAAGAAAAAAAGGCTATTAAATCCATTGTAGATACAGTGAAAATACCTGCCGGTATAGTGCCGGGGGCAGGTAAAGTGGCCACAAAAGAAGAAATGATGGAACTTTGTGAAATGGGTATAGACTTTTTTGATACCTATATAGAAAATATACCTGCCTATATGTTAGAACTTCCCCGGGAAATGGCAAGAATGTACGCACCTAGTTACAATTTCGATCTAAAACTTCTTCCCTATCTGAAAAACTGGGGAGCAGACATAGTTGAAGCTTCTGTTATGGCACCTGAAAATTACGGGAGGGAACTCAGATTGAGTGATCTTCTTCTCTATCAATGGATCTGCGAACAGGCAAAAATCCCTGTAGTAATTCCCACCCAGCTTGCCATAAAACCGGAAGAGATCAAATATCTCAAAGAGGCAGGAGTAAAGTGTATTATGATTGGTGCCATAGTTACCGGTAAAGAGGCAAACACGATCTATGAAGCCGTAAAGAGATTCAGGGAAGCCATAGATAATCTGGTGTGAAAATCGTGACGCGTGACGCGTGCGTGACGCATGACGCGTCGCATAAACCTTATGACTTTTTCTCTTTCCAGACAGGAGACATTATTTTTTCTTTTTTCACTTCTAAAAATATCTTCTGTTTCCCTCTGGTCTGAATATAATATACTTTCCTTTCTTCGTCATATCTCCATATGCCTTTTATGGTAACAGGAACATCTAAAGCACTCTCATTATCCGTATCATCATACCACTGTCCGGAGTCACCATCAAAATGTAATCTATTCTTATCTATAATCATAATTAAATTCCTTTCCTGATTTTTTTTTCTATGATTATAGCATAAAATGTCTCAACTAAATCCTGTCAATTCCAAAAATCCCAGAAATCCCTGTTTGTAAGATATTAAACTGAAATAGAGGCAAGAGCCTGTTATAATGCCTTCCATTATGAAAGACACATTTCACATTCAATGGCATATTACAAATCTCTGCAACCTGAGATGTATCCACTGCTATCACAATGATTTTTCTAACAATCAGGACAGAACCTTTGAAGATTTAAAAAAAATATTCATAAATATATGTGATTTTCTGAAAAAATCGGATAAAGATCTGGTAGTGGATATAACAGGAGGAGAACCATTTATCTATAAAGAATGGAAAGAACTTTTCAGTTATCTTTATAAAAGTCCCTGTGTAAAAGAACTGGGGATTATCACAAACGGCTTCTTTATAAATGAAAAAATTCTAGACTTTCTCGAAGATTTTCGTGAGACAAAATTAAAAATTTCTGCGGAAGCTTTTGAGAAAGAACCTTTCGAAAAATTCCGGGGGAAAGGAAATTTCGAAAAATTCATTAAAACAATGAATTTGTTGAAAGAAAGAAATTTTGAAAAAACTCTTATGTTTACCCTTATGGAGCAGAATGTTTCAGAAATAGATAAACTGTTTCATTTTATAGAAGAATATAAGATAAACCATTTTATTGTGGAAAGATTTATTCCCTGGGGCGAGGGCAGGAAAATAACCGAACAGGTAGTATCTTTAGAACACTGGATAAAAACAATAAAAATTTTATTGAATAAAACAGGCAATGAGGAGGAGCTCTATCCTCTTATACCATATAAAGGTTTCAGAGTTACAAAAGAGAATGGAGCATTTGAACTATATGGTTCTCCATGCATAGTGGGAACAGACGGTATTGCAGTCATGCCTGACGGAAGTGTTTTTCCATGCAGGAGATTTCCACTTAAAATCGGGAACTTGCTCGAAGAATCTCTTTATGATATATGGAACAGCTCTTATGTATTAAAAAGACTGAAAGATAAAAAAAATTTAAAGGGTAAATGCCATGAATGTAAAATAGAGGATTGTAACGGCTGCAGGGCACTTGCTTTTTCCATGAACGGAGATTATCTGGCAGAGGATTCTTTATGTGTTCTCGGTGAGAGTTAATAGTCCCGTGACGCGTAACGCGTTACGCGTCACGAAATGAATATAAATTATAGAAAGAGGTAAATAAAATGGATGTAAACAAAAATACGGTAAACAAGGAATCTGAAAGGCTTTTTAAAGGTTATATGATAGGTCACAAGGTCTTCAATGATATATACTCTATAGTACACTCCTATACGGATTCGTCACCCATAGAAGACCTGGAAACAAAAGAAGAACTTGAACAGAAAAGAACAAAAGCAGAAATTATCAAATTAATCCCTCTTTTTAGCGTATTTGATATACAGCAGATAGAAAAGCTGGATCAGAAAATAAAATTAAAGAAATTTAAAAGCGGAAAAGTCCTCTTTAAAGAAGGAGACAGAGCGGAAGAACTTTATATAATAAAATCCGGCAGAGTAACACTTTATAAAGAGATTCAGATGGACAAAAAAGAAAAGATAGAGATTGCCAATCTCGGCAAAGGAGATCTATTCGGAGAAACAGGTATTGTTCTGGATACGGAAAGAACCCTTTCTGCCATAGTATCCTCAGACAGTGTAGAATTATATATGATTTCAAAAGAAAATTTCCTGCATATGATGGAACAGCATGCCGAACTGAGTTTCAATCTTGCAAAAATACAGACAAAAAGACTTATGGCAAGAGGAGATATACTGGTTGATTACATCTGTAATTATATAGAAGTTAAATAGAGTGATATTAAAGGAAAACATTATGAAAAAACTATCAGGAATAATTTTAATTCTGTCCATTATGTTTGTATTCAGCAACGGATGGGCAAAATCCGGCCCTCCCATACCGGTTCCCGGACTATCAATCTCAGAAGCTGTTAAGATAGCACAGGAATATTTTTATAAAAAGGAAACACGAGTAATAGACGGTGAACATTTTAAAGTTAAGGACTATATTCTTATTTCAGCTCAATATACGAATTATTTCAATGAAAAATACGAAAAAGAATGGGCCTGGAAAATAGAATTTGTTCACCCTGTACAGAATGATCATTCTGTAACATACAAGGTCAGAAATAATAAAGAGATTATTTTTCTTTATGCAACAGAGTGAAAAGCGGAATCATCAATCCACAAAAAGTTCCTTCAGTATGCCCCCTGAGGAGGCATACTGATTATATATTATTATCTCGCATTATCAATAAGAAACTGTGCAAATATGGGGCCAACCGTCTGATCTCCCAGTTCATTGGGATGAGAATTGACCTCGCCTGTATAACGATAACCGGCTTTCAGTACATTATTACTGTCAGCAAAATAATCAAAAAGATCAAAACATACTATATTACTATGGCCGCTCAGATATTCAGAACTCTTTAACCAGTTTGCAAACTGTCTTGCTCTGCCTGCAGTTGTAGAAGCTGTCTCGTCAGGATGAGAAGGAGGAGGAGTTATGACAACAAAAACCTTTTCAGGATGAGCGTCAAAGTAATTTCTCATCTGAAGATAGTAATTTTTGTAATTATTTAAGGTATCATCATCAACAAGGGCCTGTGAAGCAGTAAAACAGGATTTAAAAGCTATCATATTATAAGTCATTATTTGATTTCTCGCAGAAACTGCATCTGCCCCGGAAGAAGTAAAGAGATAGCTGAGACCGTCAGGATCCGTATTATCGCCCGGTATGGCATAATTGGTGCCGGTAAAATTGCCTGAACTATCTCTAAGACCGTCACCATTATAACCGTGATCCCAGAATTGATAACCGGTTCCATGGGAAGAGTTGTATGTATTTATAGTTCCTCTCACATTTCCTCTTTCAATCAGATCATTTCCTACTGAATGATGGAGGAAAAAGATTTTATTTCCGCCTGTGCCGGGAGTCGGAGTTGAAGTCGGGCCCACCAGAGGTATGGTGGCGACAAAAAAGGAAAAAGACGGTACATTTGCTGATATGGTTTCACCTGTAAGGGTTCCGCCTATGTTATTCCAGGTAATTCCGTCACTTGAATGAAAGACTGTTACATCTTCAGGTAAAATAGAGGGAGTCAATGTTACAGGTAATGTAACATAGGCAGGGAGAGCCACATTATAAGCGGTTACATCGGAAAGAGAAAAACTGTAGACACTGCTTGCAGTCTGAACCCCCAGTGGTAAGCTCGGAGTTATACCGGTAACAGAAGCGGTACAGGTAACCTGTCTTGTAACAGAACCGGTCTGAAATGTGACAGATGCCTGTCCTGTACTAACTGTAGTCTCTCTGTCAGGCAATACAACTCCTGTCTGTCCCGAAGTGGGAGTGGCAGTGGCAGAGGGCAGTGGAGTCGCAGTCGGTATTATTACGGTAGTGCTGCTACTGCCTCCACAGCCTGCCAGAAATGAAATAATAACCCCCAAAAGTAATAGATAGAGATACGTTTTGTTTGACATTTAATAACCTCCTCCTATATATTTAGCTTTCTGCTATTAGCTGGCTTATATATTATAACATAAAAACTATTCTTCATTATTATAGTTGGTGATAAAAATTTTCCATCTAAAAATTAACAAAATTTTTACATAAAAAAATTATTTATCTGTATTTTTCCTGATATAATAGAAAATTAAGATGAATATATAAGGGTTCTATTATTTCAATCTGACTGGAGAAAAATTATGAAAATAGATAATATAAATCAGAGGCTTCAGGTAAATACAGGGAAAAAAAATAAAGACGTGCCAGAAGAAAAAGACACTTTCAGCAAAGGCATAAAAGATGATTTAAATATTTACAGTCCGCCACAGACAAAATCTCTCAATATAATCTATACAAATGATATACATGGAGCAATACTTCCGGCAAAATTCGATAAGAAGCTCGGCACTCATACAGGAGGAATGGCCTGCATGGGAACAGTCATAAAAGAACTTAAATCGGAAACAGAAGGGGAAAACCTTCTTCTCGACGGAGGAGACTGGGCGCTTGGTTCCTGCGAATCCAAAATAACCAGAGGAAAAACTATGATAGATGTAATGAATCACCTCGGTTATGACGGTGCAGAAATAGGAAATCATGAATTTGACTGGGGCCAGGAGCCTCTCGGAGAAATGATTTCCAGAGCTGATTTTCCCGTAGTGGGGGCAAATATAATAAAAGATGACGGTTCTATCATAGGAGGAGCAAAACCGTATTTCATAAAAGAAGTAAACGGGATTAAAATAGGCGTACTCGGCCTTATAAGTCCTGAAACACCGGAGACTGTAGACCCGAAGAACATTAAAGGAATAACGTTTAAAAATCCGAAAGAAACTGCAAAAGAATATCTCCCTGAAATGAAAAAAGATGGAGCGGAACTAATAATCGTCCTTTCCCATGAAGGTATAGAAGCTGAAGAAGAGCTGGCAAAAGATGTACAGGGCATAGATGTAATTGTTGGAGGCCACAGTCATACATCTATTGAACAGGGGAAACAGGTAAACAATACTATTATAGTACAGGCAGGTTCAAACGGTGTAAAGGTAGGAAATCTCCATCTGGATATAGATCGTGTAAGCAAAAAAGTCCTGTCTTTTCAGAACTCTCTCATTACTGTAAATAACAGCCAGGTAAAACCTGATAAAGATATAGAAGCAATCATAAACCCTGTCATAGAAGAAACAAAAAGAACTATGTCTTCAGAAGTAGGAAAAACAGAGGTAGAACTCAGCCATAACAGGGAAAATATTATAGAATCTGTTATGGGAAATGTGCTTACGGACTCTATGAGGGCATCTACAGGCAGTGATATTGCAGTGGAAAATTCCGGAGGCATAAGAAGCCAAATAGGAAAAGGTGATATAACCCTTAAGGATCTCTATAATGTACTTCCTTTCGATACATACCTTGTTACGATAGATATGAAGGGAAAAGATATAAAAGAACTGCTGGAAATAAGTGCAGGAACTAAAGATAACCTTCATGTTTCAGGTCTTACTATGGATATAGACCTTTCGAAACCTCAGAGCAGCAGAGTTTTCGGCATAAATATAGACGGGAAACCACTGGAAATGGAAAAGAATTACCGCGTTACTACAGAAGATTTTCTTGCCATAGGAGCCACGGAATATACGCCTGCTTTTTCTAAAGGGAAAAATCTGGTCTATGGAGAAATGGCAGTAGATGCGCTGAAATCATATGTACAGAAACACTCTCCCATGACATCTGAACTGGCTAAAATAGAAGGAAGAATTAATTTTATTAATAAATAAAGGGCAATATTATGAAAATAGGAGAAAATTTCGTTTCCCGGATATACAGAAAAAATAAAACTGTTAATAGTACTTCTTTAAACTCAATAAAAGATGAGGTAACTTTATCTTCATCTACTCCTGAGCCGGAATATATATCTTTCAAAAAATCATATAGAGAAAGAGGTTATAAGTCTGATACGGGAAATCTACCGGGTTTTCCCATATTACAGGAAGAGAAAAAACTTCCGGGAAAAGAAGAAATAGAAAAACTCTGCAATGATATAAAAAATACAGAGAAAAAAGAAGAAATTTTAAACATTGCTGAAAAACTCGCAGAAGCAAATAAAGACTCTTATGATCCTGTATTACTTGAAAAATCACAGAAATTTCTCTCCTATCTTCGGCCTTTATTCGATTCTCATATACCGGCAGATAAAATTTTTTCTAAAAAAGACTCTTCTTTTCTGGAACATGGCAAGGGAGACCCTGTATCATTCTTTACAGAAAGGTTCCCTGTCCTTTCTGACTGTTTCAATAAGCTCTTCCCTGAAGAGATGAAATACAGAGAATTTATCCACGGTGCCCGTGAACTTACAACAGGAAATCAGGTAAGAGATGCCATGAGAACTCTTGACAGGGAAATTAAAACGGAAAAGCTTCCGGAAGTGCCGGGAATAAGGATAAAAGCAGTGCTACGTATGGTAATGACCCTTTTCTACGCCGGTACAATTCCTGCAATAGAGATAGATAAAGGTAATAAAGAAATAAAAAAGACTTTTAAAGAGGGAGGCTTCGATCTGTCAGGTATTTCTTCCAAATTCATCGACAGCAAAAAAGAAATATCAAATATAATTTTAGAAAATACTATGAAGAAATTAAATTTTACTCCTCAGGAAATATCTCTTGCCCTTAAACTTACGGAAGAAATTCCTCTTACCGGAAATAATAGTACAATTTTTGATGCCCTTTTAAAAGAAAAAAGCTATATGGATTATAAAGGAAGAGATGAAGAAATATCCGGGGAAGTAGAAAAGAGAGCAAAAGAACTTGGTATAACTCCTTCATTATTAATCAAGACAGGTTATATATTTCATGGAGCCTTTAAAAGGTTAGAGCCCTATGAACTGAGAGATATGAAGTTTTCAGAAGGCACATGGCAGCCTTCTCTGGACTTTGAACATGTGGGGATGAAAAAATTCAATTCCCTGAAAAATACCCTTACGGAACCGAAAAATGAAGAAGAAAAACTCTTCAAAAGCTTTATAGATGCATCAAATGAACTGGATAAAATTGCCGGTGCCTTTGAAGACAGGGAAATAGAAGTAAAAAAATCTCAGTTAAGACCTCTTTTCATCAATGGTAAACTGAACGGTGACGGCATTATGCTTGTCCATGCCACAAAGGGCTTTCCGAAAGACGGCATCCTCTATCCTAACAGCCATTACGGAGATGATCATCCCATTCAGAGAAATCCCAGAGGAATTGTTGAATTTTCCTGGAACGGAGTCATAGATCAGTGGAACAATGCTCCTTCCATCGTTCTTACACCTCTTAACATGGCTCCTAAAGAAAATATATGCAATCTGTGGTATACCGCTACATCCCATATGGGGCCTTATACCATACCGGAAGGGTCTGTTATACTTGTAAGAGAAGGAACGGAAGTTTCAGAAAAAGACAGGAAAAAGCTTATGGAAAAAGGCATAGAAATAAAGACTTTTCCTGAAAATGAAACATCGGAAGACGCAGTGGAAGGAGCCATGATAGAAAAAGGCTATTCGCCGCTCCTCATGGGAACAGACATCTGCGGAGGTATAGGAACTGAAACGACCTGGTTTGATGAAGCGTCAGGCATAGATTATTTTACTTCAGATTATAAAGATGAAATGACAAAAAAATCAGAAGAACTTGCAAAAGAAGCCGGCATATCTTCTGCAAAAGGAACTGACAGTTATCCTCTCGGATATATTACTCTCGAGATGGAAGGATATAAAAAAGATATTGAAGCTTACGGACATATAAAAAAGAGTTATGAAAAATCCGATGAATTTAAAAAGAAAATAGATGAATTTTCAAAAAATCTGAAAGTTACGGAAAATTCTTTAAGTGACTCACAGAAAAAGGGTGATTCATGGAAAAATATCAATTCTTATGCCAGAGCATATCTTGACATCATGACCCTTGATTATGAACTGTGTAAAAACTGCGGAGACAGATTTTATGAAGGCCTTGAAAAAGAAATGAATGAAAGAAGTGCCGGCATGAGTAACAGAGATGAGAAGCACAGTTTTGTCTCATATTATGTAAAATTTATAAACTGGAAATTTAATACTAATTTAAGTCCCAATGATATAAAAGGGCCGGACGATCAGAAGAAATTACTTCAGAAAGTGACGGATAGATATTTTTCTTCAAGGGAATGAATAACAAATAAATCCGGTCATAAATGAGCTGCTCAAAGTCAGTTTTACTGTAATAGACTGAAAATAACCCTGGCAAATTTATATTAGAACGGTTATTATCCTCGCGTAACGCGTAACGATATAGACTGTAAATATGATGAGATCATTTCTTGACAACCTCTGAGATTGAACAAATCATATCGATCGCCCTGTCAATTTCATGCTCTTCAGTCATTTTACCCGTAGACAATCTTAATGTTCCCAGTGACCACTCACGAGGAATATTCATTGCTTCGAGAACATAAGAAATCTTTCCTGTATGACATGCGGCACCTGCCGAAACTGCCAGTTTATCATTCAGGTTCTGAATAAGATCTGATGAATTTATGCCTTTAAAACTCAGGCTCAATGTATTGGGAAGTCTTTTTTCTGGATGTCCGTTAAGTTTTATATTCTTTATTCTTTGCTCCAATCCCTTATGAAGTCTGTCTCTCATGTTCTTCATATGTTCGCTGTTTTTCCTGAGATCTCTTCCGGCAATTTCACAGGCTTTACCCAGGCCGACTATTTCAAGGACATTTTCCGTCCCCGCCCTTCTCCCTCCTTCATGGCCTGCACCGTGCATAAATTTTTCAGGCTTGATACCACTTTTTATATAAAGAACTCCCACTCCTTTAGGAGCATATAATTTATGTCCTGCAATAGATAAAAGATCTATACCGAGCTCTTTTACATCGACAGAGATCTTACCTGCAGACTGGGCGGCATCTGTATGAAAAACAATCCCTTTCTTTTTTGTAATGGCAGAAATTTCTTCAATCGGCTGAACTGTGCCTACTTCATTATTGGCATGCATAACAGTAACAAGAATTGTTTTATCTGTTACAGCACGTTCAAGTTCAGAAGGATTTACGAGACCGTATTTGTCAACAGGCAGATAAGTAACAGAAAAACCATGTTTTTCAAGAAATCTGCATACTTCAAGAACTGCAGGATGTTCTATTACTGTAGTAATAATATGGTTTCCTTTATGTCTGTGAGCAAAAGCAATGCCTTTTATGGCATAATTATTGGATTCAGTTCCGCCGCTCGTAAAGACAATCTCAGAAGGACTGCAGTTAAGTAAAGACGCAACCTGACATCTTGCCTGTTCCACTGCCTCCCTGGTCTTAAGTCCATAGAGATGGGAACTGGAAGGGTTGCCGAAATATTCTTCCACATATGGTTT
>CALARM010001191.1 GCA_937888925.1 uncultured Synergistia bacterium
TCTTTTGGAAGCTTTTTATATTCCATAATTTCTAATCCCTCTTTCAATCAAAGTTGCAAATATCAGTTTTTTCTATTTCGGAAAAATTAGTAAAAATCCTGCTTGAAAATAGTTCATGTTTCTATAGTTTTAGAAAAATTTTCAAAAAGCTTTCTGGCTTCTTCTTCTATTCCCTTTTTTATTTCCTGGCCGGTAAATACCGTATGTTCCGGCTTTCCTATAATATAAACACTTACTATTTGCTGTACCGGCATGGCTCCGGTATTTTTCTGATATATATCCAGAAGTTGCCATCCTTTTTTCAGAAACGTATTTACTTCTGTCAGATCTGATGTTTCGTATATTTCTTTTATATCTTTAAAATCTCTTTTCATAAAGATTACTCCTTTTTAGTGAGTGGTGAGTAGTGAGTGGAATCTATCTTTTCCTCGTTTAATTTATTTTGGAGAGAAATCAGTTTTTTTATTAACATAGTAATTTCTGGAAATTCTTCTGTATGATTTACAGCGTCCAGTAAAAGTATCAGGCCAGGAGATATATAATTTAAAAAATCTTTCTTGCCTTTTACTATACCGAGAAAACCGTAAGCTCCCAGTGCCTGCATAAGTCTCTGCATGGAAGTTTTGTAGAATATATCTGTAAAATGTTTTTTATCATGAACAGGTTTCTCTTCACAGTAATAATCCAGCAATTCTTTTCGTAATGTCTTTTCCAGAGATACATAAGGATCATAGAGGAGTGATGCAAGATCATACTGACATACGCCGAGTCTTGCCGATTGAAAATCCAGAAAATACAGACTGTCCTCTTTTATATAGATATTCTGTGATTGAAAATCCCTGTGAACTATAACAGTTTCTTCTTTAGAAAGTGTTTCTGCAAGACTGTTAAATTCCTCTATTAAATGAACGGAATCCTTTATATGTAAGTGGAAAAATTTATCCACACAGCTTTCCATGAAATAATCTGTTTCCCACCGGTAGTAATTATGGTCAAATACCCTGTCTGTTATTGATTTACAATCTGCGGGATTTATTTGCTGTAATTTTATAAGCCACTGAAGTACTTGTTTATAGAACTTACCTGCTTCATCTTCTTTATCTTTCAATTCCAGAATTTTACTCTGTAATGATACCGTTCCTCCGTCTTCAAATAATATGAGTCCCTCTTCTCTGTTATAATTATATATTTCCGGTACAGGTATATGATGTTTTTTCAGAAAAAGCCCTATTTCAATATGTTCATTCACTTCTTTTTGGGAATAACATAGTACTGTATGTTTCTTGTCCCCTTTAACTCTGAAATACTGTCTCTGAGAGCCTCCTCCGTATATTTCCTCTATAGATATTGTTGAGTTATATAGTTCGCCGAGTAATTTTGAATAACTTTTCGGAATATTAAGCAACTTTTTACCTCCATGTTTTATGTGTTTATAATTGAGTCTTTTGTTACAATTGCATTTTCTATATTCTGGCACCCGGAAATTTCTACATTATCCCATATAATGGAATTTTTTATCTTTACCATGCCAGAAATTTTTACGTTTTTACCTGTAACAGAAAATCCTTCCAGTGTTACGTCATTACTTACATATGAAGAACTGTGGCATATATGATTATCTGTTATATTCTCTACTCTATAAACTTTATTCTCTAAAATATCCCTGTGAGCCTCCCAGTAGGATTGAACCGTTCCTATGTCACGCCAGTAATAAGGCTTATCCGGTATATATGCCATAACACGTCCCGGCTCTTTTTGTATTATGTCGAGTATGACAGGATTTATCTCAAAATAATCTTCCCTGTCAGGGAGTCTGTATAAGAATTCATTACTGTATACTGTTATGGCAGACCCTGCCAGGTTTCTTACAGACTTATCTTCTTTTCTTCCCAGATTATTTGCTATGTCAACTACCGTGCCGTCTTTCAGTATACTAACATGGTTTATAGGTTTACAGTCAACCAGTATGAATGTGACAATATTATTATGTTCTTTATGAAATTTTATGGCATCATAGAGATTTATGGTGCTGAGTATATCACCAGTATGGACGATAAATAATTCATCATCTTTAAGAAAATTTTTAAATTTTACAGTTCCCCCTCCCGTACCCAGAATGTTCTCTTCTTCTGTAATAAAAAGATTTATATAGTGAATATTTTTTAGATATGGTACAAGTAATTCCCTTAAATAATGGGTATTTATACCGATATCTGAAATGCCCCATGATGATAAATATTTAAATATCAAATCAATCATAGGGATATTCACAACAGGGAAGAGCGGTTTTGGTAATATATTACTCAGTGGTCTTAATCTCGTTCCGAAGCCTGCTGCCCATACAAGTGCTTTCATACATATGCCACCTTAATATAACAGATAGGGAAGGGATCTGCTGTGAAATATTTTTTCATCTTCTTTCCATGATGCGACAATATTTTCTAACCTTTCTCCTCTATCGATATTTTTTCTCAATTCTTCACTTCCTGAAAGTATATCAAAAGGTAGTTTTTCATATTCATATTCATAGGGAGGGTTTCTCCAGAGATTTTCATGTTCATATCTTTTACGAATGGCCAGGAGAATGGCCACAAAGGTTTTTACCGGCTCAAACTTATCTCTCTCTGTTATATGAAGCTGGACACCGCCGCAGATTTTTCCGGCATGTTTCTGGAAAGCAGGTTCAAAATAGAGGGGACGAAAATATACGCCCTTCAGGTTAAATTCTTTCATATCTTTTGCCAGTATAAAAGGATCTATATAAGGTGCTCCTATAATCTCGAAAGGCCTGGTTGTTCCTCTTCCTTCTGAAAGTAATGTACCTTCTATGAGACATCCTCCCGGATAGACTGTTGCAGTATCAAGTGTGGGCATATTGGGTGACGGCATAACCCAGGGAAGACCTGTCTCATCATGCCACATATGTCTTGACCAGTTTTTTACAGGTATTACTTCCAATTCTGAAGTTAAATTCAGTTCTCTGTGAATCAACTTTAAAGCTTCTCCGATAGTAAGGCCATGTCTTATGATTAAAGGATGAAGTCCTACAAAAGACAGAAAATTTTCATTTATACAGGGTCCTTCTATTTTATCGCCTCTGATAGGATTCGGTCTGTCCGGCACGATAATTTTCACAGGTTTTTTTTCGACAGCTTTTAACATGAGTAAGGCAGTCCATAGAAAGGTATAATATCTGGAACCTGTGTCAGGAAGATCTATTACTATTATATCTATGTCAGAGAGCATATTCTCTTTCGGCTGTCGTACTTCTCCGTAGAGGCTGTATACGGGGCATTTATAGTAAGGATGAATAAATCCTTCCCATTCAATCATATTATCCTGCGTATTACCGTAAAGACCATGCTGGGGCCCGAAAAGAGCGTTTATTGTTGTGTCTTTTTCTTCATATATTAAATCTATTATATGATTGAGACTTCTGTCAACAGAAGCAGGATTTATCAGAAGCCCCACTCTGTAACCCTTAAGTATTGAGAAATTCGTTTCCTTTAAAACATCGAGACCTGTTCTGGTATTCATTATTTTCTATATCACCTCTTTTATCAGTGAGCAGTGAGCAGTGACCAGTGACCAGTGACCAGTGACCAGTGACCAGTGACCAGTGACCAGTGA
>CALARM010001192.1 GCA_937888925.1 uncultured Synergistia bacterium
AAGAAATGGAAGCTTCCCAGAGTTTGCCTAAAGATTATATACATCAGAGATTGATTACTCCTGTTAAGGTAATACCCGATCCGGATGAAAAGTTGATATGTCAGTGGGATAATAAAGATGGAACTGTTATAGTTAATAAAATAAAGGATTTGTTGCCAAACGTAGAACATGATGTTACGGTTAGTTTCGAAATTGAAACCGTTAACCTGAAATATCATCTTTATCCCCATCTTACAGGAACTCTTGAAGATATACCGGAGGAAATAAAAAAGAAGTATCTTATAGAGGAAATGATGAAGAGTGAAGACCTGCAATTAAGAGAGGTAGTACAGAAGGCGGAACTTCTTTTTCAGACGGGAGAAAAAGAGATAAGAAACAGGGTTGAAGAAATACTTCAGGGTGAGAGAAAAACATTCCTGATAGCAAGAAAACTCTATGATTTTGTTGTAGATAAAGTAAAATATGTACTTCCCTATACAAGTATAAGCACGAAAAAGATTCTCTCTCAGGGTAAGGGAAGCTGCGGCAATCATGCCACTATTTTCATAGCTCTCTGCCAGGTTGCAGGCCTGCCTGCAAGAAGCATAGTAGGTTTCTCTATCTGGAAAGAAGACAGCCGGCTGGGATATCTCGATCATGAAATACCGGAGGTTTATCTGCCATCCTATGGCTGGGTACCTGTTGATACAAGTCGTTTTATGTCGTTACCGGTATATGGAACTCATCCGCTCACAAAATTTAGATCTTTCGGGACATTGAGTGACAGATTTTTTGTGAACGGATTCGGTAGAGATTTTACTTCACCTTTTGCCAGAAGAAGACATACAGTTGAAAGACAGATAAAGGTAGAAGGAGTATGTATACCTGAAGAGAGATTTTTTATGAGATGGTATTCTAAAGAGATTTTACCCGGATGGATTTAAACAGTGAAGGGTGAAAATTTTAACTCTTCACCCTCCAATCTTCACACAATTATAATGGTTTTACAATATTCGAAAGAGGACTTACGATATTGGGAAGAGGGCCGGGAGAAGTTGATATTACCGGTGTTACATTTAATTGCTGGTTCGGATAGGTAATATTCTGACAGCTTCCCGGTGTATATCCGTCGGGATAATAATAGCCATATCCCGGTACGCCATAACCGCCTGATGAACAGGATGAACTGTAATAATAACCTGTACCGGAGCAATTACCGATGGTATTTCCTGTTCCTGTATACGAACTATTTCCATAGTATGACGTGCCTGTCCCTGACGGGTTATTCCCGTATGAAACAGTTGTCTGTGGCATATAGTTAGATGCTCTGTAAATTTTAAATTCACCGTCTGTTCTTATCCTTATTATTTCTTTGCCGTAAAGAGAACTGTATGTATATCTTATTTTAAGACTGTCAAGGCTTTTAAATAAAGGTAAACAGATAATTTCCTTATCTGTACTTTCCTTTACAGTTCGTGACTGTTCTGTCTGATCCTGAATATTAATACCTAAAAAAGTTGTAAAAAAGCTGGAGTCTATATATAAAATATCATCTTCTTTAACTACAGTAATATTTTTTTGTATATTATTATCAAGAGTCAATTCCAGTCTGTCAGATGGAATGATGTTGAAAGAGTCAAGTTTTTTATATTCAGTATTACCTGCTATGGCATAAAGAATGGTCATACCGAACATAATTGATATTGTTATTATATTGATTATTATTTTTTTCATTTTCAACACCTCCTGACTATTATTATACATAAATACCTTAAAAATACCTTAAAAATTTTTAAGTGAATAGTGAGCAAAATTAAGCCTGCTCTACTCACTATTCACCACTCACTACTCTCTATTCTTCCTGGAGTGTTTCCAGGGCACTTATCTTTTTATGAACTTTTTCAATGAAAACTTTTTTCTGATTTTCATCCAGTGTATTATAGAAATCTGTAAATAAATCTATACTCTCTTTTGCATTTTTAGAGGCAATATCTATTCTTTCTTTTGCCCTGTCTCCCAGTAATTTTACATCAGGATTATCCTTTTTTACCTCAAGGAGCATTTCTTCTCTGAAAGTTGTTCTTTCTTTTAAGCCATTATCCATTTTTTCGCTTATCTTATTTTTTAATTCGTTGAATTTTGTAGCCTGTTCCGGAGTTAAATTCAGAGTTTTTACGATTTTATCCATTCTTTCCATCATTGCTTCCTTCCTGAATTTTCCTCTCATCTCTGACTGTCCTTTACATCCCGGTAGAAATAACCCTACTCCTACCACAAGTAATACTCCTGCTATTAACCTTCTAAACATTTTACATTCCTCCTTTTAAATTTTTGCTACCACTCTGGTTGCTTTTTTCTTATGAATGTATAATAATATAAACTTGTTAAGAGAGTTTTTTCTAATTGTAAAGAAGTGTAAAGAAAAATAGGGTGAAGGGTGAAGAGTGAAGGGTGAAGGGGTTTTATTCGGTATTAATGGTCAGATTCTGTTATGAGATTCCACTTCCAGTATTTAAACGTGAGATTATATCCTTCTACGGCAAGAGCAGATACATAGTTGTTATTTATTAAAATTTCCTTTAAAAACCAGGGAGATTTTTCTTCCCTTTTTCCTCTTACTTCCAGTAATTTTACCGGTTCTCCCGGCATAAGTGAAACATCAAAACTGTCAAGAGGAATTGAAAGTCCCATGCCTTTTGCTTTTATATAGGCTTCTTTTCTGGTCCAGCAGTTAAAAAAGGCTTTTTTCCTCATATCACAGGGAGTTTTATATAATTCCATGATTTCTTTTTTAGAGAAAAATTGTTCCACTATTTCTTCCCACGAAAAATCTTCCGGAATATGTTCTATGTCGATACCTATTTCTTTATTACAGGTTATACCATAAATGGCAAGGCCGTATGAATTGGATAGATTGAAGAAAATTTTTTTTTCAGGAACAGATGGTTTCCCGTAAGTATTATAAGAGAATTTTATGTCTCCGGCCGGTATGTCTAAATAAAGACTGAGAATATTTCTGAGTATACACCGGCAGGCAACAAAATGATTTCTGTCTTTTTTAAAGTAGAATTTTTCCGCCCTTTTTATTTCATCTTCTGACAGAATTTTTTCGAGACCTTCCGTAGATGGCCTGCCTGCATTAAGAGATGCAAGCCAGATATGAACTTCATCATTTTCTATTTTCAGATTTTTTATTGGAATATTCCATTCAATTTTATCCATTTCTTTCCCCTTTCTTTAAATATTCCCTGCAGAAATATTAGATCCTACAAAATCAACATAATAAAATATTTTGACAATAAATAAAAAATCGCCGATAATGCCGGCGATTTTTTTATTGACTCTAACAGCCACGACCGGGTGTTCACGATGAAGAATGAGAACCTGTTCCTCTCTTCACCCTTCACTCTTCACCCTTCGCGATCCTCATATAAATCTTTAAAAATCTTCTTTTAAAATTTCCATTGCATTAATTTTCTT
>CALARM010001193.1 GCA_937888925.1 uncultured Synergistia bacterium
CTGTTTTTTAGGAACATTGTTTTCTTCACCAAAAAGGCTTATTTCCTGAACTTTTTTCTCCACTAATTTAGTTTTTAATGAAATTTGCTTCCCGAAGAATCTCTCCAGGGAATTTTCTATTTTGTTTTTATTGTCTTCTATGCGATCTCTGTAAAAAGAATGAGTAAAAGACAGAGTTAATATATTACCTTTTAATTCAGTTAATTCTCCCTGAATAAGAGGCTGGTATATAGGCACATTTTCCGCTTTAAACCTGTAAAGGAAATCTTCCCACCGTTTTTTTATCATATGAAAATCCAGGCCTTTTTCTGTCTTTTCTTCTACGGCAGAAGGCGGTATATATGGAGGTTCCTCTTCCAGAGCTGCTGCAAATATCTCTTCATCCGGAACTGGCAGGGAAGAGCTTATTTCTTCTTCCTGTTCCAGTAGTTCTTCAGGGGGAATAGTTTCTCTGTATGATTCCGCAACAGGCGGGACAGCAACGGGAATAGCCGGTGCGGATACTTCTGCTACGATATTTTTTCCCGGTCCATCCGGAGAAAATTCTCTGCCTGTTTCCGGCAGAACCTGTTTGATTACCCGGTCAGTTTCGAGTTTTTCAGAGAATTCTCTAGCTGTTTCCGGCAGAACCTGTTTGATTACCCGGTCAGTTTCGAGTTTTTCACGAAGTTCTCTGCCTGTTTCCGGCAGAACCTGATTTGTATGTATAATTTCAGGTAATCTTTTAATTTTTTCTTCCAGTTCTGCCAGTCTTTCTTCCATAACATCAGGTGATCTGTCGGCAGATCTGTGGCACATACGGAGGAATGTTATCTCAATCTGTGTATGCCACTGAGTATCCCATGTCAATTGATATTTTAAATCTGTAAGCAGCTTTAACATATTCATTATTTTCGGAACAGTTATATTTTTTGCCTGATTCTCCATTTTTTTTATGGAATCAGGTATTCTGTCTACAAGTCCCTTCTGGGAAGGACATATTTTAATTACAAGGAGATCCCTGAAATATTTTATAAATTCTTTTATGATCTGGTTTATATCCTTGCCTTCTTCTATCAAAGCTCTTGTCAGTGTAAGAATGGTTCCTCCATCCTGTTTTATTACACAGTCTGCAAGGTCTAATAAAATTTTTTCACTCAAATTGCCAAGGACCATTTCCGCATCAGATAATTTTATATCTCTTCCTGAGAAAGATATGACCTGATCCAGCATACTCAGAGCATCACGAAGAGAACCTTCGGAACTTCCCGCTATTAATTTTAATACTGAATCTTCTATCTTTAAATTTTCTTTGTTTGAAATATCTTTAAGATGATTTATCGTATCATTAATGGAGATTCTTCTGAAATCAAAACGCTGACACCGGGATAATATAGTTGGTAAAAGTTTATGAGGTTCTGTCGTAGCCAGGACAAATATAACATGTTTCGGAGGTTCTTCAAGTGTTTTAAGAAGTGCATTGAAGGCTTCTTTTGTCAACATATGGACTTCGTCTACTATATATACTTTATATCTCCCTTTTGTAGGTGCGTATTTAACCTTTTCTCTCAGTTCCCTTATTTCATTTATTCCTCTGTTTGAAGCACCATCTATTTCTATTACATCAAGAGCTGAACCGTTAGAAATCTGCATGCATGTTTCACATCTGTTACATGGTTCAGGAGTCGGCCCTTTTTCACAGTTCAGTGCTTTGGCAAGTATTCGTGCAGTACTGGTTTTCCCCGTGCCTCTCGGACCGCAGAACAGATAGGCATGGGTTATTCTCTCATGATCAATAGCATTTTTTACGGTTTTTGTAACGTGAACCTGACCTACGATTTCGTCAAAGTTCTGAGATCGCCATTTCCGGTATAATGAAAGAAAAGACACTTCTACCACCTGATTTTCTTTTTCTGAATTTCCCCTGATTAAAGCTTATAAATTCGACTTAAATATATAAAGTCCTTTTACAGAATTTTTCAGAAATTTTATAAAGGATTTTTTCTTTGTATAAAAGAATAATTTATATAGATATTATAAAATTTGAAAGATAAATTAAATACTTATTACCACTTCAGGTAAAAGAGTCCGGAAAACTATGAATAGTGAGTAGTGATACTCACTAACAACCATGACCGGTTCGGTTACAACGAATTATGAGAAGCTGTTCCTCCCGTCACGCGTTACTCGTTATGCGTTACGATTCTCATATAAATAATTCATAAATAGTTACTAACAGGCATGACCGGAGCGGTCACAACCAGATATGAAAATTAACAGAGAGTGAAGCATAAGACTTCATCATTTTCATATAAATTCCTGTTGTGGTAATTATGTAAATTAAGAGGTGACATCATTGAAAGTAAATCCATATATATTCAGAGAATATGATATTCGTGGAGTTGTTAAAGAAGATTTTTCGAAAGATCTTATTGTAAATCTCGGTAAAGCTCTGGGAACTTTTTACAGTAATCATGGTGTTAAAGACATAACCGTTGGTAGAGATTGCCGCCTGAGTTCCTCCTCTCTCCATGACTGGCTCCTTACAGGTCTTCTGTCTTCAGGCATAAATGTCATAGATACAGGGCTATGTCATACCCCTCTCCTTTATTTTTCTCTTTTTCATCTTTCTGTCGGAGGAGGAGTGATGATAACAGGAAGTCATAATCCTCCCGATAATAACGGATTTAAAATATGCCTGGGGAAGAGTACTATTCATGGCAAAGAAATACAGGCATTGAGAAAAATAATGGAAGAAGAATCTTTTGTTTCAGGAACAGGCTCGGTCAGAGACGTGGATCTTAAAGAAATTTATAAAGAAGAGGTTTTTTCCAGGCTGAATAGGGGGGACAGAACTGTTAAAGCAGTTATAGATGCAGGAAACGGTACAGGCGGACTTTTCGCACCTGATATATACAGAAAAATGGGAATGGAAGTAATAGAACTTTACTGTAACCCTGACGGGAATTTTCCTCATCACCATCCTGATCCTACTGTGGAAGATTATATGAAAGATCTGATTGAAAGAGTCAGGGAAGAAGGGGCAGACCTGGGTATTGCCTTTGACGGAGATGCAGACAGGATTGGCGTAATAAATGACAGAGGGAAAATTATCTGGGGTGATCAGTTAATGATTCTTTTTTCCAGAGAAATTTTAAAGGAACATCCCGGTGCATCTTTTATTTCCGAAGTTAAATGCTCTCAGACCCTCTTTGATGATATAGAACATCATGGTGGACGTGCCATCATGTGGAAGGTAGGCCATTCCCTTATAAAAAAGAAACTTGCAGAAGAGGGAGCGCTTCTGGCAGGGGAGATGAGCGGACACATATTTTTTGCCCACAGATATTTCGGCTTTGACGATGCCGTTTATTCAGGGGGAAGACTTCTGGAAATACTTTCTAAAACAGATAAATCTCTTTCTGAGTTACTTTCAGATATTCCGGCAACTGTAAATACTCCTGAAATAAGATTTCCCTGTTCTGATGAGATAAAATTTGAAGTTGTAAAAAAAGTGGTAGAATATTTCAAGGAAAAACATAAAGTGGTGGATATAGATGGCGCAAGGGTAATTTTCCCTGAAGGATGGGCTCTTGTGAGAGCTTCAAATACGCAGCCTGTTATTGTAATGAGGTTTGAAGCTGGTACCGGAGAAGAACTTGCTAAAATAAGAAGAACTGTGGAAGAAATACTGGAAAAAATGATGAATAGAAAAGATTTTTCTTTATAAAGTTTTTTCTTCCGTTATAAAATATACATTACGACTATTTAAATACTATGTTGATGATAATTTCCTAATATGAAGTGAAAATATTTGATCCATGAAAAACACTATGATATAATAAACATATTATGATATCACCTGTACTTATGAACTTTATAAATATCCCATTTGAGGAAATAGATAGAGGAATTGTTGATGTTCTTGGCAATATTGCCCTTCAGAGCGGTGCCGTAAAGGCTTCTGTTTTTTTGTTTTCAGAAGATTTAAAAACTGTAACAGGGAGTTATGAATGGTGGAAAGAAGAAAACCATCCCTCTCTTTCTCTTAATAATTCTACAGATTTTTTTTCCGGTTATTTTGATGTATGGAAAAATTTTGAAACACTTCTTGTATCATCACCTTTTGACATAAATAAATGGCCGGGAACAGCTTTTGCTTCCATTCTTTTCATACCTATGATTTTTAGAGGAAAACTTTATGGTGCCATGGGTTTTTATAAAAAAGAACAGACAGAATGGCCTGATGATGCAGTTGGTTTGCTGGAATGTATGGCACCTCCTGTAATTAATGCCATTGAGAGAAAAAAAACAGAAGAACGTCTCAGAGATAGTGAGGAAAAATACAGAAATCTTTATCATTATGCCAGTGTAGGGCTCTTTGAAACCTCTATGGAGGAAGCAAAAATAATAGCCTGTAATAAACTATACTGCCAGATGGCAGGTTTTAATTCTGTAGAGGAAGCTATAAACCAGGATGTGCTTCAGTTCTATACAGTTCCCGCCCATAGAGAAGAAATAAAGAAAATATTAAAGGAAAAGGGTTATATAGAAAATTATGTAACTCAATTCAGAAATAAACTGACAGGTAAAAAGTTCTGGGCAGAATTCTCTGCCATAGTTAATCATGACCGAAATGTTATAGAAGGAACAATTATTGATATAACAAAAAGGAAAGAAACAGAAGAGGCTTTGATATTTAGCAGGTTTGCTATGGATAATGCAAGAGATGCCGTATATCTGGTTGACTCGGAAAGTAAATTTGTATATGTAAATCATGCTGCCTGTAAATATCTCGGCTATTCAAGAGAAGAACTTATGTCTATGGGTATCAGTGATATAAGGCCAGGATATACAGAACAGTGGTGGAAGTCTCACATCCAGGAAATAAAAGAGAAAAAGTCTTTTATGTATGAAAGTGTTAACAAAAGAAAAGATGGAAAAGTTTTTCCTGTAGAAGTATCTGTAAGTTATCTGGAATTTTGCGGCAGAGAATATAACTGTGCCATTCTTCGTAATATTACGGAAAGAAAGATAAGAGAAAAGGAAATAAACAGATTACTTTCCATTCTTGAATCCACCAGTGATCTTATTTCAACTGCACGACCTGATGGCACAATACTGTATATAAACAGGGCAGGAAGGGAGCTTCTGAAAAATTCTGAATTTGTACAATATGCCCATCCCGACTGGGCTCTTGATATGGTTATGAATACAGGAGTTCATTCTGCAATAAAAGATGGTGTCTGGCACGGTGAAACAGCTATTTTATCACGGGATGGGCGGGAAATACCTGTGTCACAGGTTATTACTGCCCATAAATCACCTGATGGCACAGTGGAATATTTTTCTACTATTTTGAGAGATATAAGTGAAAGAAAAAAAGCTGAAGATACTATTGCCGGGGAAAAGGAACGACTTTCTGTTACCCTTAAAAGTATAGGCGATGGTGTTATTGCCACAGATATTTCAGGAAGAATTACCATTATGAACTGTGTCGCTGAGAAACTTACAGGGTGGACTCTGGAAGAAGCAGGAGGTAAAGAATTTTCTTCTGTTTTTCATATTGTTGATGATATAACAGGAGAAGTATGTGAAAATCCTGTTCAGAAGGTGCTCGCCAGTGGAAATATTGTAGAACTGGCGAATCATACCATGCTTATATCCAGGGATGGAAGGAAATTTATAATTGCTGATAGCGGTGCGCCGATAAAAGACAAAAATAATCAGATTACAGGTGTTGTTCTTGTTTTTCGTGATATAACGGAAAGAAAAAGCATAATGGACCATCTTCAGAAGCTTCAGAAGCTTGATTCTCTTGGACTTCTTGCAGGAGGTATAGCTCATGATTTTAATAATCTTCTTGGAGGAATTTTTGGCTATATTGAACTTGCCAGGGATACATGTAAAGACAGTGATGTGTACTTATCTCTTTCCTCTGCCTTCAGTTTATATGAGAAAGCAAAATCTCTTACACAGCAGCTTCTTACCTTTGCAAAAGGCGGTTCTCCTCTTAAGAAGACAGATGAACTTACGCCTGTTATAAAAGATACTGTTAATTTTGCCCTTGCCGGTTCGAGTCTGAAATGTATTTTTAATATAGATGATCATTTATGGTTATGTGATTTTGATAGTAACCAGATAAGGCAGGCTCTTAATAATATAGTAATCAATGCAGTTCAGTCCATGCCCGGGGGAGGTGTACTATGTGTCAGTGCCGAAAATGTTCAATCTCTTCCGAGTATTCACAGGGCTCACGGGAAAGGAACATATGTAAAAATTTCCGTAGTGGATAAAGGCGCAGGCATACCCAGGGGATTACTTAAGAATATTTTTGATCCCTTTTTTACGACAAAACAAAATGGGACAGGAATCGGCCTTTCTATTGTATATTCCATAGTCTCCAGACACGATGGTTTTATTGATGTTGAGTCAGAAGAGGGGAAAGGCACTGTTGTTAATATCTATCTCCCTGCATCAAAAACCGGCATTAAAGAGCGTATTATAGATGATACTGAAGTAAAACATGGAGAATGTTCCGGTAAAGGTACTGTTCTTGTTATGGATGACGATGAAGATCTCAGGAAAATCCTGGAAAGAATATTAAATAGAATTGGTTATTCAACTGTGGTGACAGCAAATTCCAGAGAGGCATTTTCTGCTTTTATTGAAGCAGAAAAAACTGAGCCTTTCTCTACTGTATTTCTTGATATGACCATTCCCGGTGATATGGGAGGTAAGGAAGTAATAAAAAACCTTCTCATTTTAAGACCATCACTTAAAGCGGTAGCCATAAGCGGTTATTCCGATGATCCCGTTATGGCAGATCCTGAAAGATTCGGCTTTGCTGCAGGTCTCAGGAAACCTTTTTTAAAAGACGAAATTATAGAAGCGTTAAAGAAAGTGGAAAATTGAGATTTTAACGAAAAGACCTCATAATTCTCCATCTGTATTGCTCCAGGTTAAGGATTATAATAATATAAAATAACTATAGCAATATAAATAATGCCTACAATGACATTTCTTATTCTAACACCAGTGGTGTATCGTTTCTCATATGGTACGGATTTATCTTCAAGTTTAATTTCACCTAACCCCAGAACACCATCCGATATAAAATATAAACCCGGAAATATTAGAAGCAAAAATATAAAAAAGCCTGTATAATTAAACATAAAAAGTAATTCGTTACCCTGGATAAAAATCCTATTTCAGTTTATATTTTACGAGAAACAGGTTTTGAATTGTCGTATTCTGATTTTTTTGTAGAAAATCCCTTTTGGGGCGGCATATTGGTAGCTAACAAAATAACGTTTACTATGAAGAAGCTGTGTATGTTCTGTGAAGAAAATCCAGATACCTTATTAATAAAGAAATTATTGAAATTTTTTCATTATGTCTTCCATAGATAATTTTGTTGCCGTCACATAAGTATCGGAAGCTCCACTGTAAAGAATAACATGTTTACCGTCTTCATCCATTACTGCTCCTGTAGGAAATATTACATCCGGCACAAACCCTTCTTTCTCCCACGGCTCTTCCGGTATTATAATCGGATCTTTTGTTCTCCCTATCAGTTTTCCGGGGTTATTCAGAGCAAAAAGTGCTGCTCCGGCACAATAAGTTCCTACTGTCTCTCCTTCCTGTCTGTAAACACCATGATATATTGTAAGCCATCCATGTTCTGTTTTTATCGGAGGCGGCCCTGCACCAAGCTTATAGTCATCCCAGAAGCCTTTTCTTGTACTCAGGAGAATATTATGTTTCCCCCAGTGTATCAAATCGGGAGAAAAGGAAATCTGCATCGTAAGATTTCCCAGAAGATGTTCTCCTGCAGGTCTGTGATAGGCTACATAAGAATTGTTGATTTTTTCAGGTAGAAGAACAACATCTTTGTTTTCTGCAGGAAATATAACTCCCATCCTCTGAAAATTACAAAAATCTTCTGTTTTTATAAGGGCAGTGCATACGCCCAGTGACTTTGAACATGCCACACAGGTTATATAGTAATTTCCTTCTATCTCTGTTATTCTCGGATCTTCCAGGCCGAATTCTTCATAATGTTCTGCCGGAAAAATAGATGGCTTTTCATCTATTTCCATTACTGTAAATCCGGAAGAGTCAAGTCTTGCAAGTCTCAAATGGGATATAAAGGTAAGCCTCATGGTTTTATCTGGCATGGTATAACATCTTATATCTTTAGCGCCATCTTCCGGGACTTTAAACCAGTCTATTTTTATAGACCCATTCTCCGCCCCGGGAGAAGAGAAAAAGCCTTTTCTCTTCTCTGCAGGCCTTTCTGCCACTCTCATAAGAATATATATGCTGTTCTTTACCCTTATTGCTCCCGGATTGAATACACCTATGATTTCTAAATTATCCTGTGACGGCTTTAGATATGAAGGCTTTATTAATAAAGCCTGGCGTATTCTTTTTATCATTCTTTATCACTTTCTGAAATGAATGTTTCACGTGAAACTTTTATAAAAATACAGAGACAGAATCTTAACTGTACATTTCAATGAGAGAATCTTTCATCTTTATAAATAGATTGCATTCGGAATTGAGCCTGTTCTGCACCCCGTCAGGACTGATTTCTCTGTCCTCTATTAAAGAGGAAATACGTAAGAAAAACAATGGTACAATAGATTTTGATAGTTCTTCACCGTGGAGAGATATGTAAGAAGCATATTCAAAGAGAACCTTTATCCATAAATCTATAGAGAATGAAGAAGTGTCTCCCCTGGAGCACAATATCTGTTCAACTGCATTAAAGGTATCTTTGGAGAGAACTTTTTTTATTGAACTTCTGTATTCTTTAAATGATTCTTCTCCTTCTGATATAATTTCATTCTTATTTAAAGAGACAGGAGGCGGAGAAATTTTATAATGATATCCGAAATTAGTAAGGTGTTTCTCTTCCTCACAGTTTACCCAGACTTCTCTGTATACTTTCATTAAATGAAACAGCGTTTCAGAGGTTTTTATAAATTTCTGTTTCATATCCCGGATTGTATCAAACTTATCTATATATTTATGGCCAAGAAAGACCTGGCCTGTTTCAAAACCTTCTCCTGCCGCAGCAGTCGCCACCCATATGTCTGTATCCATATTCCACAGCTCTTTTTCCAGAAAACTTCTTGCCAGATCTGCAGACATGGCATAATCACCTGCTCCGGGATAACGAATAGCTGTGCCGAAAAGAGACCTTATAAGAGGATAAACAAGATTATTGTTTATTAATCCGTCATTCTGATGTATTACGTAAACAGGAGAAATATAATCATAGTCTCCTTTGATTACAGGAGTGAGAAGGCCTTCTACCCATTCCGGATTAATACTCTGAAGATCCCCTCTTAAAATCATACATGCAGAAGCATTTAACATATCTGAAGCGTAAAATATTCCTTTCAGAAAATTGTCTCTCTCTGTGTTTTGCTCTATAATAAGTCTGTGAACAGGCATGAAAGATGTATAAATAAAATTCAATTCCCTGTCTTCATATATATCAAGATTTCTGAATAGTTCGTCATCTTTCCCTCCTGATTTGATTATCAGAGCTTTCTGGTCGGGAAAATATTTAGCCAGGCCGAAGCTTATAGCTTTAATTACTCTGGCAACAGATGTATCGTCATGAAGATCCGTGATGCCAACTATAATGTCTGCCTCTCTTATAATTTCTAATTTCTTTATAATATCTCTGGATAGAATATTCATAATTACTCTCCTTTGAATAAATCGTAACCTCTGTGCCAGGTGTATCTGTGAATAATAGCTTTATTTAACTTTTATATGGTCAAGATATCCTTTTTTCTTGCAGTTTAATATGGCTTTACCGAAAAGCCTGTATATTTTATTTCTTTCTTCTTCAGGAAGTGTTATGAGTAATTCTCCTATAGTATCTCCAAGTGGTTCCTCTAAATCAGCTCTGGCTCTGTCATCAAATATTTTCATAAATACATTTCTTACTTTATCTATTTCATCCCCTCCATGTTCATATATAATTTCCCAGTCTTCTCCGGAAAGAAAAGAGCTTTTGACTGTACTATCATCTTTCATAACATGTTTCCATCTTTCTTTAATTGTAAGCGTTCAGCAGTTAGCTATCAGCTATCAGCTAAAGATTACAGGTTCTGATTATATAAATAGTCTAAAAAATAATATTTAATGACATTTACTATGTAATTCTAATAAAAGCTGACTGCTCACTGCTAATAGATGAACGCTTACCTTTAATTTATTAAACATAAAATTCGAGAAGATAAAATTTATTCCTTTATTATTAATTCACTTTGTGCTAAAATTATAGTGTATTTCATAACTTAGTACCGTAACAGGTAAAAGGGTATCCGTAAAAAGCTTCTGCCTGGCAGGC
>CALARM010001194.1 GCA_937888925.1 uncultured Synergistia bacterium
ATGATATTACTGATAAACTTTCTGTTCAGGGTAATTTTGCCTATGTATCAAATGGCGGAGAGAAAAATGGTGCCAATGTTGACTGGAAACAGTTTATTCCCGGTTGTGGTATAAAGTATGATTTCAGTGCTAATACTCATATACTTCTTGATTATAAATATTATTCCTATTCCGATGACGCAACTTCGGTAGCAGGTGCAAATGATTATACTGGCAGCAAATTAATGACCAGACTGGTAATAAATTTTTAACCTTTCTGGAATTGTATTTTAAAAAGGGCTGTTTAAAAAACAGCCTTTTTTATTTTAACAAGATAATCATTTCCTGTAGATTTATTATCTCCATTTTCCCTTCATTTTTTTATTATACCTTCTTTTCTATTTACTTTTTTCCTGTTATAATGAAGTAATTTAAATTATTATCCGAATTATCTCTCTCATAACTATCCAATGATTAAGTATTAAGAGGATACAACTGTGTATAAAAACTGCTTTAACTGTAACACAGTAAACAGTGATACAGCCAAATTTTGTAATGAATGTGCCAGACCATTGCTGCCAGAAAATCTTCAGAGTAAAGAATTTTTGTCAGAAGGTAATGTACTGGTCGGACGATATGTTATAAAAGGACTTATTAAATGCGGCGGTATGGGGGCTATTTACAGGGCTGATGATAATCATATTACAAGAGTATGTGCAATTAAAGAGCTTTTAACTAACTGGTGTTCTACAGAGAAGGACAGAGATTATGTAATCAGAAGATTCCAGAGTGAAGTAAAACTCCTGTCAGAACTTCATCATGTAAATCTTCCCAGGGTAACCGATTATTTTGTCTGTAATGATCGACATTATCTTGTTATGGATTTTATAGATGGAGTCGACCTTGAACATCTTATAGCAGAAAAATATAAGCATGGTTTTCCTCTGGAAGAAGCAGTTAATTGCGGTATAGAAATCTGTAATCTTTTGGAATATCTTCACGGCCAGGATCCTCCTGTAATTTATAGAGATCTAAAACCTTCCAATATTATGTTGAGAGAGAAAGATAATCGATTATTTCTGATAGATTTCGGTATTGCCTGCAGCCTCGAACCGGAACTTTCTGGTTCTCCAAGAACAATGATAGGAACTATGGGGTATTTATCACCTGAACAATATCAGGGCAAACCTGTCATACCAAGTGATATATATTCCCTTGGAGCTACTTTATATCACCTTATTACAGGGCAGATGCCAATACCTTTTGTCTACAGACCTATGAGAGAACTTGTTCCCAATATTCCTCATTGCCTTGATGAGGTAATGAAAAAAGCTCTTGACCTGACAGTTAAACAGAGATTTCAGACAGCGCCGGAAATGAGGATAGCTTTATGTAAATCCATAAATAAATATGACAGTATAGATATAAATTATAATATACTTCTTCTGAAAAATGAAAAAAACCAGAAAGATTTAAAAAAAGCGAGAGAACAGATAGACTTACTTAAAGATAAACTGGCTAAAATAAGTTCCAGCAGTCCTTTCCCCGGGAATTTTACTTCCTGTTCTCCTGAAAAATTACTGAAATATATTGCAGATGTCAGACCTACAGGAAAAATAACCTATCATTCCGATATTATTAAAGGCGAAGTCTGTGTGAATAATGGAACTATTATATCTATAAGCTATAATAACTGGATTGGAGAACTGGCATGGAGTAAGTTCTTAAAATTAAAAAACGGAAATTTTGATTTTCATGATAATGATAATACAGAAAAGGCCGATAAGAATCTTAACGGACACGATCCACTGGAATTTATACAGGAAAATAAGAAAGAACTGTTATTGAAATTGGAACATATTATTGATACTATTGTTTCTCCTGACAGGTTATTGAGATTCGAAAAAAGTTCTTTAAATAATGAGAAGAATATCCAGCTTACAAGATTTCAGATGAAGATTTTGTCTATGATTTCCATAGGAAACAGTTCGCTAAATAAACTGGTTTCCGCCCTGAACGGATCTCAGGTAAAGATTGCAGAAACAATATGTTATCTAAAGGACTCAGGATTTATTGAAATTGAACCTTAATACCGAAAAAGGTAAAAGAGCATGCCCGGCAGAAGCTGATAAAATGGTTACGAATTTATTTACCTGTAAACTCAGGATAAATAAGAAGTAGATTTCTGCATATTTATTTTTTGTATAATTTCGTCGACTCTTGTCTTTAATTCCTTCAATCTGAATGGCTTGTGTAGAATGTCTATATAGTCTTTTTCCAGAAGACTTTCGATTAAATCATTTCTGGCCGCCGTTATTATAAGAACCTCAGGTCTTGAAAATTTCGGCATTTTATCTATTACTTTACATGTTTCATATCCGTCTATATCCGGCATACATATATCTAATAATATAATATCAGGTTTGAAAATATTCAATTTGAGACAGCATTCGACTCCGTCTACTGCGCTTTCCATCTGAAAATTATAATTACTCTCCAGACATGATATAATCATATTCCTTATATCTTCTTCATCATCTACAATTAAAATCTTTATGTTTCTTTGTGTAATACATGGGTCGAGGAGAATATTTTCTTTATACAGTTTGTAAATTATTGTTAAAATTTTAAAATAAGACCTGTTCACTTTATGGGAAACTTCTCTTATGGATAAGTTATTCTTAACATATGCGATTACTGCTATTTCAAGAGGTAAAAACCTGTGTTCTCTTTCAGATGGTAAAGAACTATTGAATATAAAAGTCTGATTTAGTTTCAATAAAGGTATTTCTTTTCTCATTGATTGAAGTTCATTATCTATTCTCAGGCATTCACGAAGGATTGAAGAAGTTGATTTTTCTATCTCTATTGTATCCATTACGTCATTTGAGTAATATACCAGTCCTTCAGACCAGGTAAATAAGCTGTTTAATGCATCTTCTCCTGACAGGGTACCGAGTCTTGCACCTGATATATCGCCTCTGTTAAGATAAATTTCACCTGATTCATATTCATCTTTGATTATTAATTTTCCCGAATTGCTCTGTGAAACATAGTTGTAAAGTATATTATAGAGATTTTTTTGACTCAGGTCGTAAAATTCCTCTCTGGTGCTGGATTTATAGTCAATTATTGAGTCATCAGTGAGAATAAATTTATTATTTTCCGGCAATTGTTTTAATTCATAAAGTAAATCTTTTATATTCTGATATCTTTCGCCTGCATTTTTTTTAAGACATCTGGAAATTATTTTCTCAAGTTCCCCGGATATACCTTTTCTTTTTTCTTTTACAGTGCTTTCAGTAAAGACAGGAGGAAGATGTCCTGTAAGGAGATGATATGCCGTTGCACCAAGAGAATATATATCTCCTGCCGGTGATGCTTTGCCGTCACATTGTTCCGGTGATACATAACCCAGTGTGCCGAGACTATCTCGCTTTTTTAACGGAAGATTTCCACCTGAAATTACAGCTATACCGAAATCTATGAGAAAAAGACTTCTGTCTTTTTCTCGCAACATTATATTTGACGGTTTTACGTCCCTGTATATTATTGGCGGGTCATGTGTGTGAAGATAGTTGAGAACATTACATAACTGAAAGAGCCATGTGACTACTAATTCTTCCGGGAATCCACTGTTCCGCCGGTTAAGCAACGATAGAAGATCATCGCCTTTGATATAGTCCATAACAAGAAAATATTTATCTTCCGATACAAAATAATCATATACTTTGGGTAAATTTGTATGATGTAATTCAGCCAGTATTCTGGCTTCTCTTTTAAAATTTTCTACTGCTCTGTTAATATCTTCCCCCGATGTATTACCGAAATCTATTAATAATTCTTTAACAGCACAGGTTCTTTCCAGATGCAGATCCTCTGCCATATATATTACTCCCATGCCGCCTCTTTTTATTAAATTTAATATTTTATAACGATTTAACAGAACATGACTCTCATTTTTTAACACAGTATAACACCATAATTTTTATTATAGAGATTTTTTACAAATTTTATTTATAATATAGCTTTTATCCATACTGATAATATCTGCATTTTATTATAACATAAATTCTTATTTAATTATAGTTACTTTCATTACAATTTATAATTACGGTAGTGTTTTTTATGACACGTAGATTCGCTTTCCACGACTCACGACTCTAATATATTTCTGTTGTTTCACCTCTGAATGTTACTATCCCTCCATCCAGAACCTTTGCATTGTTGAAGTCATGAGCTTTGAAAATTCTGAGAGCCTCGTATGAATTTACTCCGCTCCTGCAGCATATGATTATTTCTCTGTCTTTTGGCAGTTGATGAAGTCTTCCTCTCAGAATATTTAAAGGTATATGTGTAGAACCTGTAATTGAATCATCATCATATTCACTGTGACTTCTTATATCTAACAGTATGAAATCTTCTTTTTTCTCCATCTTATGTTTCAGTTCTACCGGTGATATGCCTGTATAATTACCGTCAATTTTATTGTTCAGTACATTTACAGCAGTTATAATTATATCCATAGCAGATGAAAACGGTGGAGCATAGGCAAGATCAAGCTTTGACATATCTGTAATTTTCATTTTTGCCGATATGGCAGTAGTAACTGTATTCAATCTGGATAATATCTCTCCTCTTCCTATGATCTGTGCTCCTAAAAGGTATCTGGTCTTTCTATCACCTGTAAGTTTTATATATATGAGTTTTGCAGAAGGGAAAAAGTGATCTTTATCAGGGCCGGGTACAATAATTGATACAGGGTCAAAGCCTTCTTTCCTGGCCTGCTCTTCGTTTAAACCTACGGAACCTATATTATAATCGAATATTTTCATAATTATTGTTTTTATTACACCGTAAAATTCTTCTTTTCCTCCTGTTACATTTATACCTGCCACTCTGCCATGTCTTGTGGCAATAGAGCCGAAAGGAGTATATACAGGTTTTCCTGTTATGAGATTGATATTTTCAACACAGTCTCCTATAGCATAAATGTTACGATCTTCAGTCTGAAGATATTCGTTGATTTTTATACCGCCCGTAATACCTGTTTTAAGGCCGCATTCCCTCGCCAGTGTTACATCAGGCCTGAGTCCTGTAGAAAGTATAACCAGATCGGCAGGGACTAAATTACCCCTGACTATTACACCATTTACAGCAGAGTCTCCTGATATACATTCAACTCTGTGGCTTAATAGAACCTTTATTCCCTGGCTTTCAAGATAGTTTTTTACCAGTTCTGACATTTCTTTATCAAGAAATTTCAGTATCCTGTCCGTTTCTTCAACTATTGTTACTCTGGCTCCTCTCATAGACAGTGCCTCTGCTGTTTCTGCTCCGAGGAGTCCTCCTCCTATTATGATTACATCTTTTGCCTGTTTTACTTTTAATTCATTTTTTAAACCTTCTGCATCCTCTACTTTATGATAAGTATATACTCCCTTTTTATTTATTCCCTTTATCTTCGGAATTATTGCTCTGCTTCCCGTAGCAAGAATAAGTCTGTCATAATTGATTTTATGTTTTTCTTTTGTTTTCAGATTCTCTACAAGGATTTCTTTATTTTCCCTGTCAATAGATATAGCTCTGGTTCTATTGAGAACATTTATATCCTTTATCTGCCTGAAGAAATCGGGGTCTCTTATATCTCCGTCATTGGTTGTCATAAGTGCTTTAGGATTTCTCACCATACCTGAAATATAATAAGGTAAGCCACATCCTGCATAAGAAAGGGATTTATCTTTTTCTATTATTGTAATAGAGGCATCTTCATTCATCCTTCTGGCTTTTGCTGCTGCTTTTGGACCTGCGGTGCGCCCTCCTATAATGACTATTTTTAGTTTTTCTTCCTTTTTCTTCTCTCCCAGTAATTTTGCTTCTTCTTTTTCAATTTTTGCAAGTGGTATGGAGAATGTAAATACTGTTCCTTCCCCTGCATTGCTCTCGCATTTTATATCTCCTCCGTGAACTTCTATGGCTTTTGCCACAATAGCAAGTCCGAGTCCTGTTCCCACTTTTTTTTCTTTTTTAGCATTTGTGGCACGATAAAATTCATTGAATATGTCTTTTACTTCATTTTCGGGAATACCTATGCCTGTATCTCTCACTTCACAGTTAAGAATTCCTTTTGTATCGTAATGAACCTTTACTGTTACTTTTCCTCCTGCCTGTGTGTATTTTACAGCATTTTCTATGATATTTGAAAATATATGTTTGAGTCCTGTCCTGTGTCCCCATACAATAGGTAAAATTTCTTTTTTATCAACTTCCAGGTTTATTTCTTTTATTTCTGCTTTTGAGGAACAGGTTTCTATTATATTGAGAAATAATGTTTCCAGGCTTACAGTGGTGAATTCTTCTTTTACTTTTTCCTGTTCCAACCCGGCAATGCCCAGTAAATCATTAATAAGTTCCAGCATGTCTTCAGATTTTCTACTGGCACTTTCAATCAGACGCTTTACCTTTCCGGGCATTTCTTTGTCGAAAAGTTCCAGTATAGTATTGAGTTGTGTTTGGATTGTTGCAATAGGGGATCTTAATTGATGGGCTCCTACTTTTAACATTGCATTTCTGATTTCATTTTTACTCATATCAGTAATCCTCATAAAAATTCAGATCTATATATATTATACCAGGTTCTGCAATATTATATACCGTGTCATTAAGGATATATTAAATCGTGACGCGTAACACATAATGCGTGACGTGAGGAAAGAGATAATTAATAAAATTCTATTAACATATTCTCGGAAGATTTTCTCCATAAGGACGTTCCAGAATTCTACTTCCTCCTATAGATGTTTTAATAACGACTCTGCCTTTATGTTTATTTACCACTTCTCCAATAATAACAGAATCTCTGCCATATTTATGGTCTTTCATTACACTTAAAATATGTTCTGCTTCATTACCGGCACAGATGGTTATAATTTTCCCTTCATTCGCTACTGTGAGAGGGTCAAAACCCAGTAAATCACAGGCACCTTTTACTTCTTTTCTCACAGGAATATCTTTTTCGTAGATTACTATGCCGAGAGATGAAGCTATGGCAATTTCATTTAATGCTCCGGCCACTCCTCCTCTGGTGGGATCTTTAAAACATCTGATATGGTTTGAAGAGTTTAATATATCTTTTACCAGACCATTGAGAGGAGCTACATCACTTTCTACAGGCAGGTCCACTGTCAGCTCGCTTCTCTGTAAAAGGACTGACATTCCATGATCTGCTATATATCCGTTTATGATGATTTTATCCCCTTCTTTTGCTCCTGACAGGGTCAGATTGTGGTCATATTCAATCACACCTATGCCTGAAGTATTTACAAATATTTGATCTCCGCTTCCTTTTTCCACTACCTTTGTATCACCTGTAATGACAAGGACTCCTGCTTCTCTGGCTGTTTCTTCAATAGAACCTATGATTTTTTTAAGACTTTCAATGGAAAATCCTTCTTCTATTATGAAAGCCAGTGACAGATAACGGGGATTTGCCCCTGATACGGCCAGATCGTTTACCGTACCGCATACGGAAATTTTCCCTATGTCTCCTCCCGGAAAAAACAGAGGTTTTACTACAAAGGAATCTGTCGTAAAGGCAAGTCTTTTATTCCCTATAGAAAATATGGCGCTGTCTTCAAGAGATGCAAGAAGGCTATTGCCGAGTTTATTTAAGATTTCTTCTTTTATTAAATTGTCTGTAAGAACTCCGCCCCCACCGTGGGCAAGCAAGATTTTTTCCATCTTTAAACCTCCAGTTATCAGTGACCAGTTATCAGTGACCAGTGACCAGTTATCAGTGACCAGTTATCAGTGACCAGTGACCAGTGACCAGTTTTATTACCATGTACAAACTAATTTTCACTCTTCACTATATTTATAATACACAGAACAACTTCCTTCCGTAGAAACCATACATGGACCTACAGGGTTTACAGGCGTACAGACATGTCTGAACAGTTCACATTCACATGGTCTTATAAGTCCTTTAATTACTTCTCCGCAACGGCATCCTGCCGGTTCAGGCACATCAGGCATTTCTGAACCGAAAAGATTTGTTGCATCTCTATGAGAAAATT
>CALARM010001195.1 GCA_937888925.1 uncultured Synergistia bacterium
AATATAAGAGAAGCGAGTCCCCAGTCACCTGTAACTACAACATCTCCTTTATCTGTCATATTAAAAATCTTCATATCGGCAGCCTGGCTTATATTATCTACAACGATAAGGCTTACATGTTCATGGTCTTCTTTATAAAAATGAGAAACACTTAATACTATAATAACAGACACTTTATATTCAGCTGCAAGTTCTATAACAACTTCTTTAAATGGAGACGAATCTCCGTCGATTATTATCTTCATTTCGGAGGCCTTATCAGAACTATAGGAGTCTGTTCATCTGCATTACCCTGGGGGTTATGCTTCAGAGCTTTCACTATAATTTCTCTATCTTTCAGAGTGGAGCCCAGTACATCTACCTTACCGAGATCATTTGCATCTACCACCGTAGCATCAAGGCCTGTTTTTGCTTTTATTTCTTCAGAAACCTTTTGAGGATCTTTCGGGCCGAGCACTACATATTTATCAAAAGGAGGCATAGTGCCGGGAGGGTCATCTATAGTGGCGGCAGGTCTTCCTGCAAGCCTGTAAAAATCTCCCTTTCTCCCTATAAATTTACCGAGAGAACCGACTGTAAAGGATATAAGTATGCGCCACAGTCCCACTTCTCTTATAGCCATTTCAAGACTGTAAGGAGACGAGAGGCTTGCATCCTGCTGAAAAAATCTGTTCAATCTTGTAGCCCAGTATCCCGGCTTTATTGTTTCAATATAAACAGCCCTTCCCTGAAGTATTGCTATGACACTTTCCGCTATGGCAACTACATCACCTTCCTGAGAGAGAGGTATAACATATTTATTCAATACATCCATCAGACCGTCTGTTTCTCTCAGTATATGGGTTTTTATCGGTATAGTTTTTATTGCTTCATCGACAGGTTTTCTCGGAGAAGGAGGGGAGGCTTCTTCCTTTACGACCGGCATTTCACCTGACACAACTTCGAGATCTTCAGGTTTTATAAGGAATTCTTTTCTTTCATATATTATAGGATTTCTTCCGTAATATTTATAATATAACTCTACATACATTTCTTCAGGCAGTTCATTTCTGTATACGGCTTTACCGTCTTTATGTTTTATGCTGACAGAACCTTTAAGAATCACCTTTTTCCCCGGTTTTACAAGAAAGGCTTCCCAGTAATTGTCATGATACAGGGGAAGTTCGGGATTTATAATCTGTGAGCTTATAATAAAATCATTATATTTATTTCCTTCAGGTTCCAGACGTAAGAGACCGTCTATTACTATGGCCTGCTGTTTCCCCCGGTTTTCAAAGGGCACTGTAAAGGTAAGTAAAATTTCATTATCGGCAAGTCTGAGCTGCTTTTCTTTTATATCATTTACCTTCAGATCACAATCGCCCATTTTCTTGCACATAGATTCAAAAATTATATATAGAACAAATAAAGCGCATAATGTTAATAATATATAAATCATAGTTTTTCTCCTTTTTTTGAAATCGTGATGCGTGATGCGTGACTGGTAGTTTTAAACCATTCACTGGTCACTGGTCACTGGTCACTGCTCACTTTCTTTCCACCTTACTCTTTTTATGCCTGTGTCCGTCCAGTGCCAGTTCAATAAGCCTTGTGAGAAGATCGGGGAAACTCATGCCCATGGCTCTCGCCGCCTGAGGGAAAAGAGAATTCCTCGTCATACCGGGGATTGTATTTGTTTCAAGAACATATAATTCATTATCCTTTATAATCATATCTGTCCGTGAAAGTCCGGCACATCCCAGGATTTTATGAACCTTTATACCCAGTTCCTGTGCTCTCACGGTAAGTTCTTCAGATATCCTTGCAGGTGTAATTTCCTGTGTTCTCCCGTTATATTTCACATCATAATCAAAAAAAACGGCACTGCCGGGAGGTATTATTTCTACCAGAGGCAGAGCAGACGGCTCTTCCCCTGCAAAAGCTCCCAGTACGGGACAGGTTATTTCAGTACCCTTTATATATTCTTCCACAATTACTCTGTTGTCATAATCAAGGGCAAGAAGAATTTTCTCTTTCAATTCATCCCCTGATTTCACAATAAAAGTTCCCACACTGGAACCGAGATTTGAAGGTTTTACAACACAGGGATAGGACAGGTTCATTTCTATATTATTGATTAAATCACCGGCATTTTTCTTCCATTCCCAGCAGTCACATGTCACAAACCGGGGAGTTTTTATATTATTATATATATAAACTTCTTTGCATTTTGCTTTATCCATGGCAAGAGCACTGGCAAGAACGCCTGACCCTGTATAGGGTATATTCATCATTTCAAGCAATCCCTGAACAGTGCCGTCTTCCCCGAAGGGGCCGTGAAGTGCCAGAAACACCACATCAATTTTTTCTTCTTCCCCGCCTTTAAGCTGTTCTATATTACCGTTTGAAAGAACAGGCCAGTTTTCTTCCGTAATATCTACCATGTGAGAACCTTTACTGTCAATTATGGAGAAGACGCCCTCTCTCACATCAAGTTCTTTCCCTTCTGAAACATATCCGCCCGGTATAAGCCATTCGCCGTTCTTTTTAATCTTTACAGGTTTTACGTTATATTTATTCTTATCCAGAGCATTTACAACTTCTTCACCTGATTTAAGAGAAATCTCATGTTCTGCTGTTTTTCCTCCCATAAGGACTGCTACATTGAGTTTCATATAATTCCACCTTTCTGTTTCACGTGAAACATTTTATCGTAATGAATAATCTAAAAAAAATCTATCTAAAATTTTTGACCTTTATCTTCTTTTTATTTCCGTAAACGAGTATAACACTTGACATGGATCTGGATGTATAGGTTAAATATTTACCTTTATAGTAAAGTGCAGAACTGGTACCTCCGTCAAGGTTTACTGCGTAAAGACATCCGAGATCCTTCATAATATATGCAAGAGTTCTTAAAAAGACTTTGCTTTCAACTGTTACAAGGAGCAGTTTATTATATGAAGTTATGCCTATGGCACTTCTTCTGTTCTGACTGTATACTGCAGGGTCCTGAAAGCCTTCATCTG
>CALARM010001196.1 GCA_937888925.1 uncultured Synergistia bacterium
CTTTCTACATTTACTATAGCCAGTATGAAATATATTAAACTGGATTATTTCAGAGAGAAATATGGACGATTACAGATTCCCCTTGCAATAAAGAAGGGTTCAAAAGTAAGTCAGGACGTTTATAAACTTCTGTGTAGAGGTAAAGAAAAGGAAGATATAGCAAGTCAGTTGAATATTTCCCCTGAAGAGGCGAAAGAAATAGAAAAAAGCATAAGAGAAAAATTAAGGGAAAAAGGACAGGAGTGGGAACATTTAGACGGATGGATTGCTCTTAAAAGTGAACCTCAACCTATTATTGTTGAAGGTGATGATGAAGTTTTAGATTTTACACCTCCCTGTGAAGATATAAGCCCTGAAGAAAGAGAAATAGCACAGTGCCTCAGAGAAGCTCTGAAAAAACTTCCTATTCTTCGGCAAAGACTTTTATATCTTCGTTTCCAGAAAAGGCTCTCTGTAGGAGACATTGCGGTAAAATATCTCAGAGTTTTGCATATGAGCAGTGAAAAACAGATTTATAAAGAAATAGATGAGGCCCTTACAGATATGACCAGATTAATTAAAGCTCATTATGATTTAAAAGAAGATGTTACGCAGGAAATGAAGAAATATGTGAAAGAATTACTGGAAAAATTGATGTTAACTGATGAAGAAAAAAATGATTTATCCGCCTAATATGTTATGAACATTGAGTAATCAATGGTACAGTTGCCTGAGGGGTGATATGTATGAACACAGAAAAAATATTTGCTACAGCATTTACAGAATTATCAGATATACATAAAGGAGATTGTCCTGATACGGAGACAATATGCGCTTATATTGATAATTCTCTGACTTTTAATGAAAGAAAAGGATTTGAAAAACATCTACTTGACTGTTCCTTTTGTTTTAATTCTTATATTGATTTAAATGAAGAAATGGAAAAGGTAAAGGAACTGGCAGCTATGTCCCCTTCTTTTATGGAAAATAAATCTTTGAAGAAGGGATTTTTTTACAGATTAAATTCTTTATTTTCCACTGTCAGGAGAGCATACTGGTTATCATGGTGCAGCAGTTTTGCTCTTGGCTCTGCGATAACTGTGATGATTTTTATATTCTGTATAAACAGTCAGGGCTCTATGTTTTTCAGTCATGGTCAGACCGGTTATAACGGTTATTCTTCTGTTAATTATGTTTTAACGGATGTTTCAGATGCAAATAAAGGTCTTCAACATTATAGAAATGGAGAGAATTTTTTTAAACATTCCATGATTGATAAAGCTAAAGAGGAATTTCTTAAGTCTGTGAAATTTAATCCTGATCAGGCCGAAGCTCACTGGTATCTCGGAAGTATTTACAAAGAGGAAGGTAATTATAAAGAAGCAATCAATCACTGGAAACGTTATATATCTATAAGTCCGAAAGTCGGCTCCAGTGAGGAAGCAAAAAGATTTTTAGATAGTGTGGAACAAACTGATAAATAAGTTTTTTCTTCAATTAAGGGGTTTTGACATGTGAGAAAAAAAATAATATTTTTCATTATAATATATATAATTATTTTATGTTCCGGTACTATATATGCAAGAGATGTAACTGACATAGTATGGCCGGGGATAGATATGTCTTCAGATGAGGTCAAGATAGAAAATGAAGGAACCTCTTCAGTCGATAAATCTATAGAACCTTCAACTGAATCTCTTAAGAATATGATACCTTCGGCACCTTCATGTATTTTGCCATCTCCTGTTGAATCTTACAAATATGGTCTGTCTGCCGAAGCTCTTACGGGAGGCTATGGTGCAACAGCAAATATGGAAAGATATATAGTTGAATTGAGGTTTGATGTGAGGGATGAAGATCTTGCAATACTCAGAGAACTTGGTTGTGAGATTGAGGTGTATGTATTTAACATGGTACAGGTCCTTATCCCTGTAGATAAGGTTGAAATAGTGAGACATTTGCATTTTATCAAATTTTTACGATCCCCTTTTTCTGACATAGAAGAAAATTCGAAAATATTTAAACAATTTGCTTCTACCGGAGGAGAAGAATTTTCTTCACTCCAGTTAAATGAAGCCCATAAAAAAGGTTACATGGGACAGGGGGTGAAGATTGCTATACTTGATACTGCTTTTGAACCATCCAATCCTGTTTTTCGTGGAAATGTTTATTATACATTATCTTTTCGGAGTCACGATAAAAACATAATGGCAGGAGACATAGATCATGGAAATGCAGTCACTGAGATAGTGACCCGTATAGCGCCGAAAACTAAAATAATTCTCGTTAATTTTCAAACAGATGTAGAATATATTAAAGCTTTAAAAGAATTAATAAATATGACAGGCAGTAAAAAACCCGATGTAATAGTTACTGCAGTAAATATCATCCTCCCCGATGATTATTATGACGGAAGCGGTATAAGAGCGGGTCTTGCCAGGCTTGCCAGAGATAAAGGTATAACAATAGTTTCTTCTGCAGGTAATAACGCACAGACCCATTATATGGGAAATTTTAATGATACAAATGGTAACTCATTGAATAATTTTACCTCAAGAGATGATACACTGGAAGTAGACCTTAAGAGAGGTGACAGAATAAGGGTTGTTATGTCCTGGAAAGATAACTGGAATAATCCTTCAGCCGATCTGGACCTTGGTATTTTTAATGACAGTCTTCAGCCTCTGGCTGTATCAACAATCAGGCAGAAGGGGCTTAAAGCACCTCCATATGAAATGGTGGATATTACAGCTTCTTACAGCGGCGCTTACCATGTAGCCGTAAAAAAAATAAGGGCCGGTGACGGTATTCCTTTCATGATTTATATTTACAGTATGACTGCGAGTAATATGGAGTATTTTAATCCGGAAACCAGTCTTGACCCGGGCCTCCCGCCTGCATCTGATACCATTACAGTAGGCTCTGTTCAGAGTACCTATCCCTGTAAACTGGAACCCTGGAGCAGTCAGGGAAGAACAACAGATAATCGTATGAAACCTGATCTGGTAGCTCTTGGAGGAATTTATTGT
>CALARM010001197.1 GCA_937888925.1 uncultured Synergistia bacterium
ATATTATTTTCTTCCGTAATCAGCCCTGATTTCACCCCACGCTTTTGTTTCCCATTTTAATATTTTATTGCAGTACTTATTTTCTGCGAGCCATTTTTCCGCTCTGTCTACAAGGTCAAATAATTTATCGTTTTTTTGACTCCTTTCCATTCTGGTATTTGCCCGTTTATTTTTAACCCACCCTATGGCAGTAATACTGTCACTGTAGACAGGTATGGTAATGTCAATCTTTTTCAAATAAGCAAGGCCGTGGACTATGGCAAGAAATTCTCCTATATTATTTGTTCCTCCTTCAAAAGGCCCCTGTTTGAAGATAATATGGCCTGTTTCTGTATCTACCCCCCTGTATTCTACAATGCCATCATTTTCTGCCGCATCGACTGAAATACTTTTCATAACCGGCTCACCAATTCTGAGTCTCTCCTGTTCCGATAGTTCACATACATGTTTTCCTATAAAATTTTTACTATCACTGTTAAAGGCCTCTTTTGCCAGTTCCATAGTGTCGAACGATTTATATTTTGCACCTGTAAAACCGAGAACAAAATCTTTACATTCATCCCATGAGGTAAAGATTCCTGTTTTTTTGCCTTTCCATATTACATAAAACTTCTTTTTTACCATTTACTGACCGCTCCTGACAAGACGAAAACCGAAAGCAAAACCATCATAATGTCATATTGGATTCAATCCTGGCCAGCCTTCTGTTTATCTCTTCAAACCTTTTATCACTGTACATTAATTTTTCACTTACTTCAATTTTAAGATCCTTTATTTCTTCCCTTATATCGTCAAAAATATCACTCCTTCATTTTTAACTTCTACGTAAAATATTATAGCAGAAAAGAAGTTACCTGAATATATAGATAAGTAACTTAAATAATCTTTGACAGAAGTGATATCCTGGGGAATCTACGGGACAGTTCTTTATCGATATTAACATGTAAAGAAAATACATTATAAATATTCTCTTCCGTAATCACATCGGAGGGCGGGCCTGAAGCATAAACAGAACCTTTACTGAGTAATAAGAGTCTGTCACTGTACTGGCATGCCAGATTAAGATCATGGGCAACCATGATTACAGTAACATGTTCTTCTATGTTCAATAATTTAATAACATCCAGAATATCTATCTGATAATTTATATCAAGACTCGATGTAGGTTCATCCAGGATTAAGACAGAAGGTTTTTGCGCCAGGGCTTTTGCAATCATGACCCTCTGACGTTCTCCTCCTGAGAGTTCTGTTACAGGTCTTTCGGACAGGTTTAAAACACCTGTTTTTTCCATAGCAATATTTATTATATTCTTATCGTCTTTGCTTTCATTCTGAAATGTACCGAGAAAAGGGAATCTTCCCATAGAAACTATTTCTCTTACAGTATAGGGAAAATTTATAAAGGAATCCTGTAAAACAAAGGCGAGATGCTTTGCAAGTTCTGACTGGTTAAAAGTATCAAGTTTCTTACCCATAAACGAAACTGAACCTTCGGAAGGTTTCAAAAAACCTGACATGAGACGAAGTAATGTAGATTTACCCGTTCCGTTAGGACCTGTAATAGATAAAAATTCCCCTTCTGAAACCTGAAAGGTAAGTTGTTTTAGAAGCAAATCCTGTCTGTATCCGAAAGTCACATCTTTTATTTCAAATATATTCATCTGTAAAACCTCATGGTTCGTAACGCGTGACAGGTGATCGTGACGCGAGAATTTCTACTATGTCAGAAAAAAGAAAACTTTCTTTTTCTTAAAAGATAACAGAAAAAAGGTGCTCCCAGTAAAGCAGTAATTATACCTACAGGCAGTTCTACAGGAGACAGAATGGTTCTGGCAATAGTATCGGAAAAAACCAGAAGTATGGCGCCTGTTATAGCAGAAACAGGTATGAGAACACGATTATCAGGGCCAAAAATCATCCTTACCATATGAGGAACAATAAGTCCTACAAAACCTATTATACCACTTACAGAAACAGCAGAAGCAGTAATCAGAGAAGCAGCACATATAAGGATTAATTTTGTTCTTTCCACATTCAGACCCAGATAATGGGCTGACTCATCCCCCAGGGTCATGACATTAAGACTTCTTGAATTGACCCAGACTATTACGCTCCCTGCTGCTAAATAAGGAAGGATCAATAAAATATGAGACCATTCTTTTTCTGCCAGGCTTCCCATCATCCAGAAAATTAATTTATGGAGATCTTCATTTGTTAAAAACATAATAAATGACACAAGAGCCCAGAAAAAAGAACCTACTATGACACCGGCAAGCAAAAAAGTATCTACAGGGACTTTCCCCCTTACAAGAGACAGTTGATATACGAGAAATACAGTAAACACTGCTCCCATAAAAGCACAGAGAGGCGTAGGAGAAATAAAAAACCTGTCCAGTTTAAAAAGAAACGAGCACCCGGCACCTACGGCAGCACCGGCTGACACGCCTACTATATATGGATCTGCCAGAGGATTTCGTAAAAATCCCTGAAAGGTTGCCCCGGCAATGGCAAGAGCTGCTCCTACAAGACAGGCAAGTAAAATCCTGGGAAGCCTTATGAGGAAAACTATATTCCAGTGTCCTTCCGAAAAATTCCTCTCTCTGCCGGAACATATTGACATAAACATATTGATTAATTCACAGATATCTATCTTTACCGAACCAAGGGATATTGAAACGATTATGAGTGTAAAGAGTATAAAAAGAAGGACAGAGATATACAAAAGTTTTTTCATTCTTCAAAATTTCTCTCCTTTAAGCCAGCGGGAGATCTGCCTTATTGCCATAATAATACGGGGAGTGGGGCGGACAAAAATATCAGGATCTATTTCATAAACATGTTTTTCTCTTATTGCTGATATTTGCTGCCACGCTGTTCTGGACATTACTCTATCTCTGGTTCCGGGCGTTGAAACTATAATAACGTGGGGATCTTTCTCTACTACCCATTCACTGCTTATCTGTATGTCATTTTTTTCCATATCACCTGCTATATTTATGCCTCCTGCAAGGGTTATAATATCATTTATAAAACTTTTAGCTCCTACTGTCATAAGAGGCTCAGGCCATATCTCCACAAAAACCCTTATTTTCTTACGGGGAATTTTTTTTCTCATGCCTTCTATCTCTTCTTTCAATGAATTAACAAGCTGATGGCTTACTCCTGTTTCACCTGTAGCTTTTCCCAGAAGAATTATGGAATTAAAGATACCATCCATATCTGTTGAATCTAAAAATAAAACATTTGCTCCGAGAGAATCCGAGCAGGAGAGCAAATTATCAGAAAGGCCGTTATCTGCAACAATTAAATCAGGGTAAAATTCCATAAGCTTTTCCATATTCAGATTTACATCTCCTACTTTCGGCTTTTTTAAAGCATCGGGAGGATAGTCGCAATGTCCTGCCACAGCCACCACTTTTTCAGAAAGACCTAGATAAAAGAGTAACTCTGTAATGCTCGGACTCAGAGAAACAATTCTCTGAGGCTGTGACTTAACAGTAACTTTCCTGCCGGAACTGTCTGCTACTGTTACAGGAAACAGGTCTTTCCCCGACGATAATGTTATGGAACAAATAAATAATGTACATAGTATCAGTAAAAATTTCTTCATCATATACCTTTCTATAAGCTCTAAATAAAAAACCCCGACTTCTGCGAGACGAGGTTTTCCTCATTTCCCTTTTCTCCGAAGGTAATCAAGAGTTTTTTACCGGCCAGGTTTCCTGACTCTCAGATCATAATGAGCCTGCGCCTTCCCATCTATAACGAAAGTGGCATATTGCAGGATCACTCCCTGATCACAGTGGCGGGAACCGTGTCAGATTTAACTGAACTTCCCTGTACCGATAAAACTTTATATAATCGTGACGCGTGACGCGTAATGCGTGACACGCGGACTGGTAATTTTATTCACCTCACTGTCTGGATAAACTTAATTAAGAGGAAAAACATCAGACCTCTATTTTTCCGGCCGGCTTTGCTTCGTGCAATTGCCCGATGGTAAGATAATCATAAAATTACTTCTTAAAACTCTGTTGGTAACATCCATGAGCTATTATTCCTTCCCCATACCTTTTTCCTTGAGTTCATCTTCATTTCCTCCTCTGCCGAGGAACTCTTCGAGTTTTTTCTTTACTCCGTCTTCAACCTTCTGCCCGATTCTTTCATTATGATCCGGTATACCGTAAATCTTATCAGGTTGCAAAAGCTGCTGCATGTCCCTTCTGGCAACCTTTGATATTTCTCCTATATTTTCGTCATTAACCTGGTTAATACTGAATCCTGCTTCTTCTGCAGCTCTGTTTATATTTGTTATGCCTCTGAGATGAATTTCTTCCATCATCATTTGTATTTTTTGTTGTTCCTGCTGCGGGTCTGTATCATCAAGTTCATTGCCCTTTTTTTCACCTTTTATTTCTTCATTACCCTTCCCCTGATTAATCTGAGCATTCTCAGGTTTTGTAACCTTTGCCGGTTCACTTTCCTTTGTATTGTTTACCTTTTTATCATCTGTCCCCTTGCCTGCTTCTTTTGTTTTATCTGTTTCTTTAGATTTATCAGTTTCATGTAATTTATCTTTATCTCCTGCCCTATTCTGTTCCTTTAGAGATTTATCTTCTGCTCCGTCCTTTATATCCTTTGTTTTTTCCGTTCCTGCATGTTTATTCAAAGTTTCTTTTAAGGCATTTACCTTTTCATCCATGTCATTGGCTTTTGACACATTTTTTCCCTGGAGGTTTTCCTTTATGGAAGACACATTACTGCTCAGTTCATTTATAAATCCTGTCTGGCCACCCTGTTTTATACCGTCTACTTTATTGGCCATATTTCCCGCTATTTCGGAGATCTTACCCTGTTGCCCCCCCTGCTGCACACCCTGAACCTGACGGACACCCTGTGCTCCTCCCATTGAAGCAGCACCGGCAGATTTCTGATTTTCTTCAGCCTTACCGCCCGGCTGCGTGACCTCATCTATAGATTTTTTCACATCATTAACCTTATTATCTACATCACTGTCCTGAACATTCTGAACCTTATTCTCTGCCTGTGCATCCATAGATAAATCAGTCTTATCTTTTGTATCTATACCTGGAGTCTTTTCCTTTGCCTGTTCCTGACTTTTATCCCCTTTTTTATCAACATCCTGCTTATCTTCCGCTTTATCTTTTGTAATCTTTGTTGTATTTTGAGATACATTTACATTTGTAATATTGGATGAATAAAACCTGTAATCACTTGTTCTTTCAATCTGCATAGAGGTCTGCCTCCTTTAATGTTTTTTATTACCGGGTTGACCATAATAGGAACACAAAAATCTTCATTTAAAGGAACTGAATAGCTGTTACTGACGGTAATATATAACGCGGGTTCCATAAAATCTATAGTAAAAATCTATAGTCATCTCTATAATATATCACTTATATTTGTTAAAAGTAAAGAGATTGCATTTAAAAATGACAGGCGATTTTATATACAATGGAAAAAGAAATTTGTCGTAGAATATTCAGGGTGAAAAGTGAAATCATCTGTCATAAAAAAATACTATCTATAGAGAATCTTTGCAAAGTGCTTCACTTTATATTATAATATATTCACTTCAAGGAGATTAAAAATGTGCGGTATTTGTGGTAAAGTAAATTTCAGAACTCCTCCAGAAAAAGAAAGAATAGAAAAAATAAATCAAAAATTAACCCACAGAGGACCTGACTTTGGATGTGTCCTGGATATTGACGGAATAGCAACCTTCGGGCACAGAAGATTATCCATAATCGATTTATCTGCACTGGCTCACCAGCCGATGCAGGATCCATCAAAAATCTACACCATAACTTATAACGGAGAGACATATAATTTCCAGGAAATAAAAAAAGAACTGCTTCAGTATGGATATAATTTTAAAAGTAATTCTGATACGGAAGTAGTACTCTATGCCTATATTCACTGGGGTATAAAATGTTTTGAAAAATTTAATGGTATGTTCGCCATAGCTATATGGAACAGTAAAGAAAAAGAATTGATTCTGGCAAAAGACAGATTCGGGAAAAAACCTCTTTATTATACACTGTTAAATGATGAAATTACATTTGCCTCGGAACTCACAGCATTGATGGAAGATGAGGAAATAAAAAACAGAGCTACTCTGTCAATATCTGCTCTCAATCATTATCTGGCCATCGGATATATACTCAGCCCTCTCACTATTTACAAAGAAATATATAAACTTGAACCGGCAACATATATAAAATTCAAAGAAGGCAAAATAACTGAAAAAACAAGATACTGGGAATATAAAAACTATTTTTTTAATGTAAAAGAAGAAAAAGAAAAAGAGATAATAGCAAATCTGGAATATTTATTTGATAGAGCTGTAAAATACAGACTTATAAGTGATGTTCCTGTCGGAGCTTTTTTAAGCGGAGGACTGGATTCAAGCGGAGTAGTGGCCTTTACAAAAAAATATAATAAAGATGATTTACATACCTTCAGTATAGGTTTTTCTTATGAAAGTTATAATGAAGCCCATGATGCGAAAATCGTTTCTGATTATCTGAAAACAATTCATCATGAAAAAATTCTTTATAACAATTTAGACAAAGAGATAATAAAGGACTATATAAAAAAATATGACGAACCTTTTTCCGATACATCTCTTATACCTATGATGGACGTTTCCTGTCTGGCATCAAAATACATAAAGGTAGTTCTTTCAGGTGACGGAGCAGATGAAATCTTTGCCGGCTATGAAACCTATAAAGCAGATAAAATAAAAAAAACCTTTGATATATTACCGGGACAAACAAAAAAAATCCTTTCTTTATTGTTGAATAAATTTGCCATAGAAACAAATAAAAAAGTAAATCCTGGCTTCAAATTAAGACAATTTTCAAAAGGTCTCCCTGAAGATTATCAGTATGCCCATTATTTATGGAGAGAACTTCATAATGAAAAAGAAAGGATTTATCTTATAGGAGAAGAATATAAAGAGGAAATAATTTCGTCAAATCCCTATTTTATATTTAAAAATTATTATGACGAAGTAAAAGAACTCGATTATATAAACCAGCATTTATATGTAGATGTAAAAACCTGGCTTACTGACGATATACTGGTAAAAATAGACAGAGCTACTATGGCATTTTCTATAGAATCCAGGTCTCCTTATCTGGACAGAGATCTGGTAGAATATATAGCCACTGTTCCTTCAAAATATAAGATAAAAAATAATGGAAAATATATACTGAAAAAAATGTTAGAAACATATCTTCCCCGGGAAACAATTTATAAAAAGAAATCAGGTTTTAATGCTCCCGTGAATAACTGGCTGGGGAATAATAAAGAAAATGAATTTAAATTTTTTAATAAATATGTCCTGAAACAAAAAGGAATAAATTTAACGGTATAGGAATTTTCATTAAAGATTTAGATGAAAATTATGTAGAAGTAATTTAGCTAAATAATTTAAAACAGGTATAAGGAATGAAACAACTTAACCTCGGTTGCGGACAATTTCCTCAAAAAGGTTTTATAAATGCAGATATCAGTATGGACACACCTGCGGATATTTTCTTTGATTTAAGTAAAATACCATATCCTTTCAAAGATAATTCATTCGAACTGGTGATTGCAGAACATGTAATTGAACATCTGGAAAACCCATTTGATGTTATGAAAGAGATATGCCGTATATTAATACCTGGCGGAAGAATAATTATAAAAGTGCCCCATTTCAGCAGAGGATTTACCCATCCCGACCATAAGCGAGGTTTTGATGTAAGTTTTTACTATTATTTTTATCCTGAATGTAAAGCCGGTTATACAGGTCTTGACCTGATTTCTAAAGGCGTTAAGATGAAATGGTTTGCTCAGGAACATCTGAAAAAAATTGTATTATCCGAAAATTTATATATTATATGTAAAACAATAGGAAATATTCTGGATTTTCTGGCAAATCTGTGTCCATTTTTTTGTTCCAGAATCTGGGCGTTCTGGGTGGGTGGTTTTGAAGAGGTTGAATTTCAATTTATAAAACCGGAAAGTGATGAAAAAAATGAATGAAGAGAAACAGGGTATATCTATAATTATACCTGCTTATAATGAAGAACATGGCATAGGTAAAGTACTGGAAAAACTCATAAAGGTAATGAATAAAACAGATAGAGAGTATGAAATAATAGTTATTGACGATGGTTCCACAGATAACACAGGAAATACAGCTTCTCACTTTAATGTCAGGGTTATAAGACATCCTAAAAATCTTGGCTATGGTAAATCCATACTAACAGGAGCGGATCATGCGAAATACGAATTGATAGCTATTACCGATGCAGATGACACATATGATTCTGAAGAAATCATAAAAATGATACCAATGATGGATGCCTTTGATATGGTTGTAGGTAAAAGGGATATGACCAATATGAAACAGCATTTTCTGGTTAAAATCTTAAGATTTGTATTGAAATTGATTATCCTGTATTTTACAGAAAATATTTGCCCCGATCCTAACAGCGGATTGAGAATGTTCAGAAAAAGTATTTTAGAAGGAAGGGCTCTCTTCAGTCTGAAATTCTCTTTTACCACATCCATTACTATTTATGCCTATCTGACAAATAAATTCATAGAATATATTCCAATAAAATATTATCCCAGAATAGGCTTTTCAAAGGTCCGTCATGTAAGAGATTCCATAAGAACCCTTATATTGATATTCAGCCTCACATTGATCCATAGACCGTTAAAATGCTTTATGGCCCACATAATAATAACACTTATTGGTATCTCTATGATATTTCTCACAGGATTCTTAAATTTCAACGTGTGTCTTTTTCTTACTATAATATGGCTAACAGTAATGTCTTTCTCTGCTCTTGGCTATATAGCTTTTATTTTAGGTATGATATATACCAGGATAAATTATGAAAAATAAAATAATACTTGTACAACCTACAATGGGTATATCAGGAGAATTTGCCCGTCATATACCATTAAGTCTTTTATATGTAGCTTCCGGTCTGATAAAAAAGAAATTTGAAGTAATAATAGTTGATAACAGAATCTATGGAAGTAACTGGAGAACGAAGCTATATGACTTTCTGGATGAAAATACTCTCTTTGTCGGGTTAACTGTTATGAGTGGTTCTCCTGTTTCTAATGCCATTGAAGTATCGAAAGCGGTAAAAAAATCCGGCAATATTCCTGTAGTATGGGGTGGATCTCATCCTACAATAAAACCGAAACAGATACTGGAAAAGGAATATATAGATTTTACAGTGTCAGGCAGTGGTGTAAGCACATCTGTAAAACTGGCAGAAATCTTACAAAAAAACAACATAAATTCGGAGGAATTAAAAGATATACCGGGTCTGGGTTATAAGCTCAATAGAGAAATACATATAAACCCTCCATATAGAGGATTTGAACCGGTATGTTATACTGATATACCATATTTCTTAATAAAAGATTTTTCCCATTATGGTCAGATAGGTTCTACTGAAAAAATCTTTCCCATTTACAGTGCCTATGGATGTCCTTATAACTGTGCATTCTGTATATCTCCCACACTTTACCGTGATTTTAACCACAAATGGATAGCTTTACCGGCAGAAGAAATAGTGGATCATATGACATATTTAATTAAAAACTATGAAGCTACGGAAATATATTTTTATGACGATGATTCCTTTGTAAATTTAAAACATATCCATTCAGTTATAAAAGAAGTAAAAAGAAGACAGATAAAAATAAAAATGAGCTTTCGCGGTGCAAGAGTAAATGAAGTTCTCAAAATGGATAGAGAATATATAGATGACCTTGCAGAAACAGGGACAAATATACTCCATATAGGTATAGAATCAGGTTCTCAAAAAATTCTGGATCTCTTCAATAAAGGAATAAAAATAGAAGATATCATTGAAATGAACAGAAAACTCTCACAGAATAAAAAGATAATAGCAGGCTACAACTGGATAATAGGTACACCGACTGAAACTCCTGAAGATATAAAAAAAACTACTGACCTTATATTGAAATTAATTGATGAAAATCCCAGATGTCTTATATTTCAACCAAATAAATTTCGTCCTATACCTGAAAGCAAACTACATGAACTGTCAATAAAACATGGCTATAAAGAACCGACCTGTCTGGAAGAATGGATTGATGAAGAAGTAGAAGGAGATAAATCCCAGCCATGGTATACAGAGGAACTGAAAAAAATCATTAAAATGCTTCAGGTAACATGTTATTTTATTGATAACAAGCCTTCTCTTCTTTTAAAAAATAATTCATTAAAAAATATGATTGTAAAATTTCTGTCCATGCTATACAGACCCTTTGCCAGATATCGCTTTAAATATGGAATAACTTCATTACTTATAGAATATCCCTTATTTCAATTTTTTGTATCGAGATACAGAAAATAATTATTCTCCTGCCCCATTTTTATAAGGAAACAACTCGTGACACTTTAATAATATTGATCTGTAATTCTCCATCTGACCATCATTTTTATACAGTCAGATTACACATAAGAATATTACATAAAATTGAAAAATAAAGAAAATCAAGGAAAAAACATAATATATATTTTTACGTGGCTCTCTGCTTAACTATAGATCTGCACTTTTTCATAAGTTCCTTGTTTTTACTGGCTTTATAGTTAAATATGGTTGATAACTAAATGGTATAAACTCCTGTTTTATAAAAAATAAAGACCTGACATATAACCATTTCTGACATTTACTCTGATGGAAGACAGTATTGCTTAAATAGTTGAATTCTGTCCTATAGTAGGAACTATTTCTCTGAATTTTACAATTAAATCATTAAAGGACTGTTTCTTTAAAAGAGTTTCTATATCCTGTATATCCTTTATTACTCTATCTCTGTCCGGAGAAGATGTTTTTACAGATAGTATTTTAGAATTTTCAGTTTTAACAAGTTCTTCTTCTTCATCATAAAGGCGTTCAGTTAATTTTTCTCCAGGACGAAGACCTGAAAAAACGATGGGAATATCATGTTCCGGATCATAGCCTGAAAGCTCAATAAGATTTTTAGCAAGAGTAAGAATATTCACAGGACGGCCCATATCAAGTATGAAAATTTCCCCTCCCTGTCCCATAGAAGCAGCCTGCAATATGAGTAATACTGCTTCAGGAGCTGTCATAAAATAACGGGTCATATCAGGATGGGTAACAGTTACAGGCCCTCCGGAACTTATTTGATGTTTAAACGTATGAACCACACTTCCTCTGGTACCAAGAACATTTCCGAAACGAACTATTATAAATTTTGTTGCAGAATTTACAGCATATGCTCTGACTATTTTTTCGGCAATCTTCTTTGTTCCCCCCATAATACTGGCAGGCGATACAGCCTTATCAGTGGAAACCATAACAAAACGTTTAACTCCATATTTATCAGAAGCTTCTACTAAATTTCTTGTACCGAGAATATTATTTGCAATTGCTTCATCTGGATGTTCTTCCATAAGAGGAACATGCTTATGGGCTGCAGCATGAAAAACAACAGTAAAATTATATTTTTCAAATATTCTGAAGATTTTTGCCCTGTTTTGAATATCACATATGATCTGTTTTAATTCTACAGGAGAAGCTCTTGAACTGAGATCCAGATAGCTTTCATGAATACTGTTTTCACCATGACCTAAAAGATAAAGACTGGCAGGCTTAAAATTAATTATCTGACGGCAGAGTTCTCTTCCGATAGAACCTCCTGCCCCTGTTACCAGGATCTTCTGGCCTTTTATAAAATCAGCAATATCAGGGTTATCAAATCTGACAGGCTCTCTTCCGAGTAAATCTTCTATTCTTATTTCTCTGCTCTGAGTTAAGGTTACTTTACCATCCAGTATTTCTGAAACTGATGGTATAATAGAGATGTCAACACCCATCTGTTTTCCCATGGAAAGAATCTTATTTATAAGGTGCCGCGAAATTACAGGTATGGCAATTGTTATTTTCTCAATCTTATATCTGGAAATAAGTAAAGGAATATCATCAATTACGCCAAGAACAGGAACACCGTGAATTTTCACATGTTTCTTTCTTGTATCTTCATCTACAAAACCTACAGGCCTGTATTCCAGAGCCTTCTGGCGAAGAATTTCTCTTGCATATCCTTCTGCTTCGTCTCCGGTTCCGACTATAAGCAGATTTCTGGATGAGCCACGAAATGTCTGTCTTAAACTTACCCACTTGAGGAGCATTCTGATGCCTCCTACAAGACTGAGGCATATAAGCCACGAAATTACTGTAACGCTCCTTGGATAAAAAGTTCCTCCTGTAACAAATACAGGTATGGCAAATAAAATAAAACATAAAGAAACACTGTTGAAAATTGAAACAACTTCGGATACACCTGCATAACGCCATACTTTTCCATAAAGGCCGAAGCAGTAAAAGATAATTATACAGAATAAAACAAAAATAATAATCTTTATTAATTCTATACCTGATACCCATTTCAACATCAGATAAAGGCCACAGTCTTCTTCGAAAAATCTGAGTAAAAATGCCAGAAAAATACCTGAAGGTATAAGAATTATATCCAGTATAATTAAA
>CALARM010001198.1 GCA_937888925.1 uncultured Synergistia bacterium
CTACTTCAACACCTGCTCCGACATTAACACCTACCCCTTCTATTCCGGAAGCTTATCTTACCTCTGCCAGGAAAGCACTGGAAGCTTTACAGGCAATTCAATCATGTACTACGACAGGTATAAGTTATGTAAATTATAGTTCTAAAAAGGTTGATGCTCAAATAGCAGTAGACCAGTTTTTGAAGAGTAATTTCGTAGATTATATTGCAGGATTGAAAAATAACATTGAAATGGCCATGAATAATTATACTCAGGCAGGGGAACGATGGTATGATCATATTGAATACGACGCGCCTGAAAGTTTACTGCAGGATAAATGGCGTGATGCTGATTACTATGTTAATGAATCTGCCAGATTATTAAATGATGCTACAAAACCAAAATGACTCTAAATTTAAGGAGTTATAACAATGAAAATCGATATGATAAAACAGACATTAACCAACATATTGAAAAGAAATATCCTGAAAAACCTTCTGTTAATATGTGCTTTATTTACATTACTTTTAATAACAGGTATTTCCGTATACAAATATTACAGAGTTTATGTTATAAAAAGTTATCTAAGAAAGGTAATAGAGACTGACAGAGCTGATATGGAGGTGGTTCTGAAACTGAAAGGGATATGTAATTACGAAGAAGCAATAGAACTCTGCAATAAATCTGTAGAAAAGAGAAATGCTTTAATAAATGAAATAAGGGATTTTCACAGAAAGAACAGGTATGAACTTAATGAAGAAGTGGCTATTTTTTTGAATTCCGAAAATGAACTGGCAGTGTCTAAAAAAGATATATATAGCAAACAACTGGATCTTTTCCGTAAAGTAGCGGAATTTCAGCAATTTACAAAGACTATAACTCCTGAAAAATCTATGGACATGATAGAACAGTTTATGTCTCTGGAGAGTGAAATTCCTCCCATTATGTCATCTATAATCAAATCTACCGAACATTTTCCAGATACTTATAAGAAAACTGTCGTTGAGGAACAGGAACTGCTGGGAAAGATGTCTGATGTTCATATTAAAATCAATTCGCTTTATAAGGCTTACGAACAGGCAAATATATTAATTCCAGAAGAAACAAAGCAGTATATCGATACTATAAAGTCAGATATAGTGCTTAAAGAAAATCTTATGGCAGATAGAGCTTTTACGGAAACCTTACTTGCTGTAACAGACCTGGAACTACTCGAAAATTCCGATACAGAGAAGATCTTTGAATTTTTCGATACATCAAATACAAACAGAGAACACCTGATAAATAATCTGAAAGATTTCTATCCTTCAGTTAAACCTGAATTAAAAGAAAAACTTTCCTCATACCTGTCACTCAGAAATGAATTGATTGGTGATAAAAAAGAAATGCTCGAAACCTATATTACACTTGATAAACAGATAGATTTCTGTTCTACTGGACTTAAAGCCATAACTTCTACCGAATATTACGAGTTTTCAGTTCAATCAGCCTATATTACCAGAACAAAACCCATATGTTATGAAATACTCAATACAATTCCTGTTCTAACGGATAGAGCCGATAAATACTCGGATATATACAGAAAACTGCTGTGTGAAGAAAAATCTCTTTCATCTGTATCGAAAGATTTAAAGGTCAGTATGGACGGAATGCTTATTATGAAAAAATATGAAGAAAAAAATATGGAACTTGCCTTTATTCTAAAAAAAGGCTATAAAGAACTTCAGTTTAATACGGAGGTCTTACTGGATACACTGGATAAGCATATTAAATTAATCAATAACATTCAAAATTATCCTTATTATTAAAATTATAGTGAAAAGTGAAAAGAACTGTACATTACTCACTTTTCATTTTCCACCCCTTTAGAGAAGATATCATAATAACGGAGGTAAAATTTATGGTAAACAGAAATGCATTATATCAGGTAGTTTTTAAGCGTCATAAAGGTTATGATCTGGCTATGGCTATAGAAGTCAGAAACAATAGATTAGCTTATATATCGCCCGGTAATAGATCACATTTTTTAAGAGGGAAATTAAAAACAGTAGATCATAAGTCTTTAACCTTTGATACAGAAAACTTCGGAGAAGTAATTTTTAATCTTGCAACGTTAAAATATTTTAAAGAAGTCGTTTTAAAAGAAGATAGAACCATTTGTTTTGACCAGATAACCCTAAACAGTTTTAAAACAGACGAAGATTTATGGAACTGTTATGTGCAGAAGTTTTTTGATGGTCATCTTCCAGAATGCAATGATAAATCAGAATTTTTTAATAGTGATATGAAACTATAGGAAGCTTTTCCGGAGTTATAGAGGGAAATTTTACTGAGGTGACCATAAATAATGCATATATGCTCTCGTAACGGGAGGAAAACGTTTATTACATGCTTATGCTCAGGTCAGTAAGTCTGACAAAGATTTTATGAAGATTTATATGAGAATGATGAAGCCTGAGGATTGACTGAACGCAAATTCTCATCTTTGGGTGTGACCGCTCCGGTCATGCCTGTTTGTTGCTGAATTGGTTGAGTGTTCCCTTGACTAATCTTATTATAAGAATTACAATTTCTACTGTAATATGATAACAGAGAGGCATTTTTTACTGGAACATCCGGAGCGATTGAATAAGGTAATTATATACGCCACATTAACAGACATAAGCAAATCTCCCATGGCTATGGAAGGTAACATACCCGGTGATCCGGCTGTCAGGCGGCAACTCGATGCAATATTACAATGGAGGACTCCCATGAATAAATTTCCTTATGTTACCAATCATGTTATGCTTATTGTCGGAACGTCAGATAATGTAGTGGGAGTAGAAAGCTCAAAGGTTATAGCCGCAGCTATACCAGGGGCGTGGCTCATTCAGGTCAAAAATGCAACACACCTTTTGATGAATGAATTGCCGGTGGAATTCTCCAGAGTTGTCCTGATGTTTCTTGATGAAACCTTTGAGGTGAAAAGTATAATAATAAGTCCTCGAATTCATAGGATAATATATAAAAATATATAATTTT
>CALARM010001199.1 GCA_937888925.1 uncultured Synergistia bacterium
CGAGATCTACACTCTTTCCCTACACGACGCTCTTCCGATCTTCTCCATCCGTCATGGTGTCCTCCACTTCCCTGGTATAATCTTCCCCAGTGCTGATGATATCCGAGGGGATCATAATTGGGCTCAATTCTGAAATATTCACTGTAAAAAGAAAAAGGTCTTAAGGTGAACTTTACACCTGTGTTTAAGAAATTTCCTCCATAGCCTTTATGGTTATCAAGAAGGTTATAATCAAAAACTGTTCTGTTAAATTCTCCGTAAAGACTGATCTTTTCTCCTGCCCAGGTATAAGAGGCTTTTATGCCGTAATAAATACTGTCTTTCGGCGGAGATGTGAGATTTTTATCTGTTCCGAGAGAAGGGTTTGAAGCATAATCTTCATATAATCTTATTATTGCTCCTTCTATATGAGCTCTGCCTTTATTGAAATCATTACCAAGCCATAAACCGTAAGCGGAATTATCATATTGGCCCGGATCTATTATGCCATATTTATTAACCCTGTAACAACCGGCACCGTCATTATAGGGTGTTGCCATGATATATCTGAACTGGGATGGTATACCGGTTGTATCCGCCGGTTTGAATGTGTTGAGATTACGGGCCATAAAAATTTCCATATTCAGTGTTTTATATAAAGTGCCGGAAATATCTATACCGTTCATAGGTAAAACATCTCTGCCTCCGTAAGAAAAACTGTTTCTTATGCCGAAGAAGAGATTTCTGGATATATTCTTCACATTGAATTCACCTATCTGTCCTGTTAAATCAAAATTTCCGTCACTGTCAAACCAGAATGTACCTGCCTGAGTGTCAAAATGGAACTCTGTTGAAATCTGTCCCATAGTATTATATGGAGGCATAATACCACATTCATCAATAATACCTTTTTCTCCGAAGGAACTGTAGGAGATAAGATCAACTCCTGCTTTTACATGGTCCATAATATTGCTGCTTATATTAAGATCCAGTCTGGACATAATGGCAGAACCGGAAAAGAGAAGACTCCCTCCGTTAGGGCCATTGTAACGATCCCTGTCCTGCATAATGGCAGGTCCCGGTGTCGGAGATGCAGGATATGGATTGCCGAAACTTTTTGTATTCATTTCGCCGGGAGCATATCCGATAGAAACTGCAGTAACATTCAAAGCTCCCTTTACTTTTATTTTTTCCAGCTTTTCTATCCTTCCGTTTAAATGTTCCAGGGTATTTTCTATATTTATTATGCTTATTCCAAGAGATGTTAATTCACTTCTGAATTCTTTTATTAAATTATTCAGAAGTTTCCTGTCATCTTCTGTCATATACAGAGACATATCAGGTTTTTGCGGAGTGGAAGCTTCCATTAACTGCAATTTCGCCACTATTCTTGCTACTGCCATGGCTGCTTCATATCTTGTAAGAGGTCTGTCTCCTTTAAACAGGCCATCCGGGTAGCCTTCTATGAAATTTCCTTCTTCCATCAGGCGAAGGGCATCATATATCCAGTTGTCCTTTTCTGTTTCTTCCAGAGGGCCGGCAGAGGCAGGGAAGGAAATGAGAATTAAGATTAAAATTAATATATAATCAGGTTTTATACTTTTGCACTTTTTCATGATTTCTTTGTTTTTACTGGCTTTATAGTTAAACAGGTTTTGGGGTTCCAGGTTTTAATCTTCCTGACCCAACACCTGACACGTGACACCTAAAAATTGAATAGATTATTTTTACAACAAACATATAACCCTGTCCATAAGAGTATTTGATAAACTACACAGTAACAGTGATGAAAACAATCTTGCTGTTACATCGGTAATATCTTTCCTCAGCAATTCTTTCAATGCTATCATGACAGACGTATTCCTCAATATATAAAGTATATGGGCTTTTTTAATGGTTATTTCAATCTTTTTATTTTCACTGTTAACATAATTATTCACTATATTATTCAGATTTTGTGACAGAATATGTATCACAGGTTTTAAACTGATGTCTTTGTAAAACCATAGTTTACTTAAAGCCATATCGGCAGGAGTTTTTTCTTTTTTATAGCCATATCTGTCGAGCAAAGCCATGGCTATATCTTCTGTATCTTTTTCAGTTAATTCTATGATTAAATCTTTTTCTTCATAAAAATTTGAGAAAGGATTTTCCGTTTTCAGTTCATCTCTGTTATATTTCAGGACGTCTATCATATGTTCTCTTATTTCCGGCTCAAAGGTAGTAAATTTCAGACTTTCATCTATAATACTAATTATATCTTCATCTGATAAAGAAGTAATTTCATTAATAGTGTCTTCAATAATTTCTTTTTTACCATAGAGATACATGAAAAGAATATTTGCTTTAGGTAAACCAAAGGCTTTAAGGCCTCTGCGAAAAGAACATCCGTAATCTCCGAAAACAACCTTCCCTTCATTGTTTATCCATAGATTGCTGTTTGTCAGGATTCTGTCAAAATTGCCAAGCCAGCCGTCAAATATCATACCTCTTACTGCTTCATTGACATTTTTAATTCCATATATTAATGAAGGATCTTCTTCCAGATTTTTAGCCTGAATAAAATCACATATGACTCCTCTCTGTTTATGGCCGGAATCATCTATGTCCACTTCTCTGTAGGTAATGGTGGGAATATTGAAATATTTCATAATATGAGAAGCGCATATTTCATAGATAATATCTTTTCTTTTCCCGCTTTCCTGGTTTAACGGCTTAAAGACGAGGGTTTCCCCTGCATGATTTTTACAGAAAACAGGGGTATTTATTCCCTGAAAAGCCACTCTTTGAGTCTCCCCGTTTTTATTTAAATGGAGGTGTAATCTCTGGAACATTTCAGGATTTTCTTTCTTTTCTATTATTACATTATTATTCATAGCTCATATTATACTGTATTTTATAATTTGCTATAAATTTAATTATAGCGAAATCGCAATGTGTAATGCTTAATTCATAATGCGTTACGGGAGGAACAAATTTTCATATTTAATGCTGTAAATCAAACATTAGATAAAATGTTATCTACTCTACAGGCACTTATCTGAATAATTTGATATTCTCCCTTGATATATAAATTTCCTTCCCCGCAAGTTTAATGCCATAATTAGTTTATAAATCAATTTTTATGCTGTAAATTGTAAAAAAAAGAAGCAACCACTGCATATATATTAACAGAATTGCTTCTTTTCCCCCGGAGTCCGGCCCGTGATAGGAGTGTTGCAATAAATATTTTTATATAAATTTATTAATTTTTTCTATTATTTCTTCTTTAGGGACTGCACCTAAAATACTATCAACAACATTTCCATTTTTGAATATTTTTACTGAAGGAATACTGCGAATAGCATATTGCCTGGCAACGGAAGGATTTTCATCTACATTTACCTTGAAAACCTTTAATTTTCCGCTGAAATCTGTTGCCAGTTCTTCAATTACAGGACCGAGCATACGACATGGACCGCACCAGGGAGCCCAGAAATCTACCAGGACAGGTACGGAAGATTCCAGAACTTCTTTATTAAAATCCTTTTCATTTAAATGCATGTTTTCCATAAAAACAACTCCTTTTCTTTTTAATTTCTTTTATATGTTTAGATATAAAAATATGCAAAAGGATTCTTTGTAAATAATAAAAAAATAAAAAAGTACAGAAGTAATCATGAAGAGTTACTGACTTATC
>CALARM010001200.1 GCA_937888925.1 uncultured Synergistia bacterium
GTATAAACGTTTCAGATGGTAGTATGGAGGACAATCTATGAGTCTTTCATCTTTGAGAGGCATTCCTATGGTAAAATGATAGAGACTCTGATAGGTATTATCTTTAAAACCGGCCATCATATGAACTTCATCATCAAAAAAACATCCTATACCTGTTCCTCTGAGGCCTTTTGCCTCTGCTTCAAGATATAAAATCTGTCCTATCATACCTGCTTCCCAGAAAAGATGAGTATATTTCCATGGTTCTTTTTCTACTGTTTCTCTGAATTTTGCTATCATTCCCAGTGAAAATGCACTGTCTCCTGCTATATCCTGAATACAGCTTATAATTTTTGCTTCTTCTCTAAAATTGCCTTTCTTTAAAAGATAAAGAGGAAAATCTCTCTGAACTTCTTTCCATAGAAATGAAGGATGAGAAAGATTTTTTATCTCTTCTAGATCCTTCTGATTTCTTATAAAAAAATAAATACCTCTGTCCAGGTCTTTAACATTATGGACAAATATAAACAGATGTACAGATGGCATGGAGAGTTCAATATCAAAAGGTGGAGTATTATTCCTCTGAAGGGTTCTATCCAGAATAGAAAAAAATGCTTCCTTTGTTATAACAGAAGAATACCTGTTAAAATCTACAGCACTTCTTCTACATCTTATAATTTCCGAAGCCTTTAGATGTGAATTGCAGAGGAATTCCAGTTCTTTTTTCCCGTAATCATAACGATATTCCTCTGTCCGTGGTTTTTTTACAGCTTCTGCAGTTTCATAGATAATATCCCATTTAACCTTTTCCATACTCAGTTCATCAGGTATACCGTTAAAAGAAAGACCGGAAAATGAAAGAACTATGTCATCTGGAAGTTTCCCCGGTATATCATCATAAGATGAATATACATAACATAAAACTTCCCCGTATTCTTCCTCAAGTTCCTTCCACTCTGTCTTATGGAAACCGAGAATTTTTTCAATATCCTCACAGGACATAGAATTTAAATATTTCATCTTCCATCCGAAGATATTGGCAGAAAATCGTAAACATGCCAGGGCATGACCTGTATCATGATTGCAGTAACGAAAGGCTCTTTCTCCGTATTTCCAGGCTTCTCTCCAGAATATACTGGAAAGACTTACAAGAAAACCTTCTGTTTTAAAATGTTCTTTAACCTTCTGCCATAATTCTTCAGGCACTTCTGCTCTTTTTTCAAGGCAGTGAAGAAAGGAATTGTAATGATAGATACCGCATGTAATGTTACCTGTAGAAGGTAATATTAAATATGCCTCTTCAGGGTGCAGATTTCCACTTGAAGGATTGATGCGTAGAGACCATCTCTCACCTGGCACTTCTTTCCATGCAGAAAGACTGAGTGATAATTCCAGAAAACCTGCAATATGTTCGGCTGTAAAACTGCATTGATTGTTTTCCCTGTACAGTCCTTCATAGTCTGCATCACGATCTTTTTCGAGTAATGGCAGTAGCAGCATTTCTGAACCTCTGTAAAATCTGAAAGGTAAAGGCTGATTTGGCCAGTCCAGACCATCAGGCCCTCTGGCATAATTATGAAAGTGGTGTTTTGTCTTTTCATGATAAAATATTATCTGTTCTTCCGGGGAATTTTTCATAATATAAATGAGTCTGTCATAATTTTTGTGTAAACATCTATTAAAGCTTTATTTCATGGTAAGTTTACAAAAAACATCTTACACTCTCACATAATCCTTTCTTTAGAGGTTATTTAGAGACTATCTGAAAAGTATAGTATCATCTTTTATAGACACAGTTTAAATAGATGCAAAGGGACTTTTCAGACAGGTTCTTAATGACTTAATTCTTGTGAAAAAAATTAACACCTTTTTATGGAAAAAATATTTATAATCACCTTTCCTGCAAAGAAAATCTTATTTCCAGTATAAGCTCTTATAAGTCTGTAAGGAATATTATTGCTCCTTATATAGAATTATTGATTTTTACACCTCTTCATATAGAGTTCTCTCATCTTCAATAATTCCCTGACCTGTTTTTCAGTCAGAATACCTGTATCTTCTATGTCTTTAATACTTGAAAAATATCCTGCTTTTTCACGGCATTCAATGAGTTCTTCCGCCTGTTTTACAGTCATTCCTTCCAGTGTCATCAGTTCAAAATCTTCTGCTCCGTTCAGGTTTATCGATATACAGTCCATTTTCTGTCCGAGACATACAGGTTTAAATGTTTCATTATCTATCCAGAGAGGAGATCCCACGTTTTTATACAGGAGAGAAGAATCCTTTTTTATCTCATTAAAATTACTCTGAATAACTCCGTATAGTTCTTTGAAATTCCTGGAAGTGCCTTCCATATCATAGCAGAGCATATGGGTATCAAAATCTGCTTTACGGTAAATTTCTCCTGCATTTTTAAACGATGTGGTGAAAAAAGTGGAAAGGCAGAAAATTTGAAGGATATCATCTCTGTCTTCCGGAAATAATTCCATATATTTTTTTACGAAATCCAGAAACAGAGGGCCTGCTTCGAAAGGTTTTTCTTTTTCATAGTCTTTAAAAAGACGGTATTTTGCATAAATCATTTTTAAATATATATTTTCCTGAGGGGTTATATCATTTTCTTTATCTGAAAAGTATCTGTAAAAATCCGCTTCTCTGTATCTTCCCATCATATTCTTATCTGTCGCCATCCGATAAAACATATTAGAGCATACTCCCTCACAGCATAACATCTGGTGGGCATTTTTCAGTTCTCCTCCGGAAAAACTGTAATTCATCCAGTTATACATAAAATTCTTATTAAATTCTTCTCCTGTGAGACCGTCTGTAAGACAGTTGTTTTTCTTGAATGCAAAGAGATTGCCCTTTACCCATAAATATCTTTTAAAGGACTGACCTATGGTAAGCATATCCTGAAGATAGAAAAAATAACTTTTGCCTTTCAGGTCATTCAGATTGTAAAAATCTCTGAATTCCTGATTTTTTGTCATATCTACTGTCATTATCTCAAAATGTTCGCCCCATCCTTCAAGAAAGGCTGTTTCAAAATTCGTTACGGCAGAAATAGTATGAACAGGTCTTACGGGAGAAGAGGGGAAACTGTAGTTTAAGATATAAAAATCCAGAAGATGGCCATGTTCATGGGAAAATATTTTTTCAAACTGATATGAGTCAGGAGGCATTTCTATATAGAACACCTTTGTTTTTTCAATAATTTCGTCTCCTTTTTTCAGGAAAAAACCGCATTTCGGCCTGTTGCCGCCTTTTATAATGCATATATAAAGAGGTTCCGCGAAAATGTTCGATGTTTCTTCATCTTTCAATCCATTCTTCTGTATCTGGTTGAGAATAAAATTTTTTTCCATTCTATCCAGTCTCAGACTTAAAGCAGGCATACCGTCCTTTAATAGTTCCTCTATTGCCTTTACTTTATCAGAGGGAGATTCTTCCAGAAGAGGATATTTTTTCCCGTCTTTTTCCAGAAATGTCTGTCCTTTATCATCATTAACGGGTTGCAGAAAAATATATGTAGATTTTTCTTTCCCGTATACACCAATATTCAGGAGAAAGATAAAAAATATTGATACCATAATGATAAGAGCTTTGTTCATAATTATTGACCTTCTTTCTTAATTTTTATAGTTTTGCATTACCTCCAGTCTCCGGTCAGCACAAAAGGTGCCCAGAAGAACGGATGGGGGTAGGTTTTTACTATATCAAGCTGGGCGAGCCTCATGGCTTCTGTTTTATTATTATCTTTCAGGTAATAATAAAACCTCTCCATCAATCTGGCCGTAGATACATCCGACACATCCCACAGGCTCGAACATATGGTGGGAGTTCCTGCGTAGATGAAAGCTCTCGTTAATCCCACCAGTTCGTCTCCGTTTGTTTCTTTTCCCAGGCCGGTTCTGCAGGCGCTCAAACATATTAAATAAGATTTCAGATTTAAATCGAATATTTCATAAACATTTAATTTTCTGTCTGAAAATACGAGAGAAGAAAAAAGAGGAGAAACAGGATCGAGAATACTGTGTGTGGCAAAGTGCAATATATCGAATTTATCTCCTTTTTCATATAATTTATCTGTCGTCATATGAGAACCTGCGTAGATTTCATTTTCTTGAAAATAAGGAATAATAGATTTTATTTCATCTTCCGTACCGGGAAGAGACGAGAGATCTCCTGCCTTAACATTTCCGAGTTCAAAAGCCAGAAGGCTCTCTTTTTTGAATTTATTCTTATGCCGGCAGTATTTTAAAACACTGGCTGACGGAAGATACCCTGTTTCATATTTTTTTATAAGCAACGTGCCATTGCTATCGATTAAAATCTGAAAGGGCAGGTAATAAAGAACCCTGTGGGGCACTATAAGGATCCTCTTTTTCCCTTTCAGATAATTTCTCCCCGTCTTTAAGGAGCATATTATAAAGTTTCTGTGAAATGTTACGCCACCTGTTACCGGTGATCTTTTCGGCGGTCATATGTTCACAGATCATCTCTCTGTAGGCTTTTACCCGTTCTGTCATCTTTTTTTCAGATTAATTTAATATCACATTATTAAAGCTGTCACTTCCTATTATCCAGACATAAGAATTATCTTTTCCGAGGAAATATTCGATTATTACCGTATCTTTATCCAGGAGCGGCTGAATTTCGGAAAGGGATAAAGGATTTACGCTTATAAAACTGGTATATTCCGGGTTCTCCATTTTAATTTCCTCTACGAGTTGCTCATATTGAATTTTGAGTTGTTTTAATTCTTCATCTGCTTCATTTATAAAAGCACTTCTCCCGGTAAATACGGATTCTTCTTTTTCCTTTCTTATATAGCTGGACATGTATCTTATCCTTGTGATAAGTTCCTCTTCTTTCGATATTAACTCCGGCCTGACTCCATGATGGATATCTATCTTCTGATTTGCCAGTGTGTCAAGAAATGCTCTGGCCCGTGCTTTTTCATTGTAATCAAAAGCCTCTCTGCTCCTGTTCAGCCTTACAAGAAGACCTATCATGTGTTCGTAAACCTC
>CALARM010001201.1 GCA_937888925.1 uncultured Synergistia bacterium
GACTCGGTATGGGAGGAGAAGGACATACTACTTTTACAATAGCCTCTCCTACAGGAGAAGGACTTACTTCTGCAAGAACCTTTACAAGACAGAGACGGTGTACTCTGGTAGATTATTTTAGAATTATTTAATACGTGAAGCGTAATGCGTAATGCGTGATGCGTGATTAATTACGCATTACGCATCACGCATCACGACTTTAAAGGTGAGATCTTTTGTATACTCCAGAAGAAATAAAAAAATCAGTAAGAGAAGCAGGTATTGTCGGAGCCGGAGGGGCAGGTTTCCCGACCTATGTAAAATATAATGGACATGTTGATACTGTAATAGTTAATGCCGCAGAATGCGAACCGCTCCTCAGAGTTGATCAGCAACTGGCTGCCAGAGAATCTAAAAAACTCCTCGAAGGACTTGAGCTTGCATGTATTGCTACAGGTGCTTCAAGAGGTATTGTAGGGATTAAAGGAAAATATAAAAAAGCTATTTCCTCTATCGAAAATGTACTGAAAACCGTTAGTTTCTCTGTTCCTATAACAGTTCACCTGCTGAAAAACTATTATCCTGCCGGTGATGAACATGTTCTGGTTTATGATGTTACGGGAAGAATAGTCCCCGAAGGCGGTATCCCCCTTGAAGTCGGAGTTGTTGTAAATAATGTAAATACCCTCCTTAATGTAGCAGATTCCTTAAAAGGATTGCCTGTAACAGACAGACCTCTTACCATTACGGGAGAAGTTCAAAAACCTGTTACAGTCAGACTGCCTGTAGGAACTTCCATAAGAGAGGCTATAGCTGTTGCAGGAGGGGCGACAGTGAAAGATTTTGTTGTAGTCTCAGGGGGCCCTATGATGGGAAAGGTCGCAGAAGATATTGACGGGCCTGTTACCAAAACTACGAGTGGTCTTATAGTGCTTTCGTCTGACCATAAATTTGCCCTTCATATGTCGGAAAGGCAGAAAACCGTAAGGAGACTGGCTGCGGAAGTCTGCTGCTCCTGCAGAGTCTGTACAGATATGTGTCCGAGACATATGCTCGGCCATTGTCTTAAACCTCATAAGGTTATGAGGAGTATATTTTTAGGTAAACCTGTTATTGAACATACACAGGCTTTTCTGTGTGTCGAATGTTCTGTCTGTGAAATAGCATGCTTTATGGGTCTTTCACCTAAAAAAGTTTTTATGGAACTGAAACAGGATATGTTCAGAAGAGGAATAAAAAATCCTCACAGAAAAAAAGACCTGTCTCCGGATAATCTCAGGGAAGAACACAAGTTACCTGTAAAGAGAATATTGTCTCAACTGGATCTCTTAAGACTTGAACATGATGCTCCTTTCTCTGATTTAACTTATACCCCTTCAAAGGTTATCATACCGTTAAAACAACATATAGGAGCACCTTCGCTGCCGGTAGTGAAGACAGGGGATAAGGTCTCCAGGGGAGACGTAATTGCGGAAATTCCGGAAGGTTCTATCGGTTCCCGCTATCATGCCAGTATATCGGGAGTCGTTACGGAAATTACAAAAAATTCAATTATTATAAAAGAAAGGTAGCTTCTCGACAAGGATCAGGTATTACCTGCCACGCGTCACGCTTTACGCGTCACGCGTCACGATTGAAAGCTGAAAACTAAAAATGAATAATGCAATAGGAATTATAGAATTTAACAGTGTGGCAAGAGGAATTAACGCATGGGATACCATGATGAAGGCAGCTACAGTGAATATGGTTGTTTCTGCACCTGTGTGTCCGGGAAAATATGTGATTATTATCTCCGGAGACGTGGGAGCAGTGGAAACTTCGGTTAATGCAGGACGTGAGATAGCAGGACGTTTCTGGATTAACAGTACTGTTATTCCCAGTATTCACCGTGAAGTAATTCCTGCCATGTCGGCTACTGTGGAAGTCCCGGAAATACAGTCACTGGGAGTTATTGAAACCTATTCGATAGTGTCTGCCATAACAGCGGCAGATGCGGCGGTAAAGGCTGCTACGGTAAAATTAATAGAAATAAGAATAGCCAGGGGACTCGGCGGGAAAGGGTTTGTATTCCTTACAGGTGATGTGGGAGCTGTTCAATCTGCAGTAAAGGCAGCCCTTGAGAGTGCAACAGGTGAAGATCTGATTGCCGAAAGTGTCGTAATTCCATATCCCCATCATAGTATAAGGGAAAGATTGTGGAGTTAAATCACTCCATTTCTATACATGAAACCTTTCGAACTTTAAAATTGGTTCTTTCAATATTCAGAATATGTTCCATATAATTGCTGTTCTGGATTAAATATATTTCTCCTTCCTGAGAGCCTGCGTCTATGGGGCTTACATTTTGATAATTGGAACCATAATCACTGGAAAAACTGTTTAAAGCAACTGAAGTTGAATTGAGAACTGCGTTATAGTAACGTATATCACTGGTATTGAATTCCCCCTGAATAAGTGATGAAATGGTATTCAGTATTGATGTAGATATACCTGTTGTAGCAGTAATGTCAATATCGTTTGGATCTACAATTACTGCATTCCCTGAACCGGATGAAGGTACCAGAATTTTTGACAATTCGGGAATTTCTATCTGCTGGTTTTTATTGTGACGCATCTGTATAGCCACATCCAGAATAGTACTGTTCCCATTTGTAGAATCCCAGCCCGTTACAGTAATATAACCTTTGTGTGATTTCGTTTCCGCTTTAATCCCGTTGCCTTCGTAATCATTCGTACCGGAATTATAATTACCGATTATTATTTCGTCACTGTTATTGAGTCTGTATCCCGGAGGGTAATGCATTATCTCTCTTGTACCGATGGGATTTCCTGCAGTTCCCGATGCAAGGAGACTGTCTGATTTCATAGGCCTTATATTCAAATCATCTCCTGCATAATAAAAACCTTTATTATTTGAATCTACGAAATTATTTGAAAGCTCTACATCAAGGTCATCTCTGCTTATACAGGTTATTTGATTGCTGTTTTTCCCGAAAAGACAGGCTATTTTCCCGTCTGCTATAATCCTTCCTGTTCCTATAATTTCAACGCCAAGGATTAAATGGGATCTGGAGTATATATTGTGACCGTTGAGATCCAGTTTAATATAATTTATTTCCTGAGCGTAGGGACTGTTTGTACCTCCGTCACTTATAGATGAATGAGAACTGGTAGATTTTGCATCTATATGAGTATATCCATCTATATATTTTTTACCTGTATTCGGATCAGTTTTATATATGGGATTCTCTTCAGGAGGATAATAAGTAAGATCCATTGTGTATGTATAGATATAGGCATATTTATACATTTTGAAGAGATCTGATGAACCGTCACGGAATATTCTGAATATATTATTACCTCCAGGGCTGTTTGCCTTTGATGTGAATGTTGAATCATATAAATACTGGCTTCTATCTCCATCATCTATGCCGGCATTACCAATAAAAATATCAGAATTAAGTTTAATAACACCTCTTGTTAATGGATTGCTCATTTGAGATGTATCAAAAGCAGCTACTGTTTCAAACCCTGTACCACCGCCGTCTATTACAAACTTGCTATATTCAGGATTACTGTATTTTGTAATATTGCCGGAACCATTTTTACTGATAGGAGGCCCGTTTGTAGTGGTGTCATTTGCTGCGTCAGCTATCAAGTTACCCTGAAGCTGACTCAGGAGATTACTTTCTTCTGAACTTAAAGGTGAAGGAGGAGGGTTGGGAGGCGGAGGAGGCATTTCCCGGATGGTTACCATACCCGGATTTATCTGAGTATATGCTCCATATTGATGATTACTGGCATTATCTAATATCTCAGATACGTCAATCTTACTGAGATATAATTCCGGAATACATCTTTCCTTGGAGCTTGTGTTATTATCCAGTTTGCCGGGAGCAATACTTATAGGGCCTTTACCAAGCAATATTCCGTTATTGCAGGATATTTTCTTTACGCCTCCATCTGCTCTTATACTGAATTGATCCGTATCATCACCGGCCCAGGAAGAATATATGTCACCCTGGTCTCCTGTTGAATTATCTCCTTTTATATTATAGGTACCTTCTACAAATACAAGTGAAGATTCTGAATTTATTGCATAGGGATAAAAATCGGAACGGGTTAAAAAGGCTTTTACTACCTTTACTGAATTGCCACATTTCCCTATGGATATAATTTTTGCACTATAGGGAGGCACATCTCCTGCAGCAGATGTGTTAAATAGGTTATTTACAGAGTGATATTTTGAATATGAACTGTATGAACTTAAAGATGTTGAAGAAGGATTGTACGAATTACCGAAGGTTATAAAAAATTCTGATTCTGTTAAACCTGCATATGCTCCTGCCTTTGTATCTACTTTGTATCCCGGAAGATAATCAGGCACAGGAATAGATGACGATGAAGGAATAAAATCCAGATCTTTAACACCCCAGTCCGGTTCTCTGTTCAATTTGCATATAGCATAATCAATACCTGCATAGGCAGAAATTAATGCTCTGGTCCTGGTTTCACTGGTACCTACAAGAGATAAAAAATTGCTGCTCATAGTTATCATGGATACAGACATAAGTATGAGCACCATTAAAAGTAACAGTAAACTTATAAGCACAATAGCTTTCATATTTTTTTTTCTCATTAAAACATACACCTCCTGATTAATTTTCCGGTATTACAGATGCTTTTAATTCTATTATTTCTGTTACGTTTTTATTGTCAAACATAACAGACTTTTGCTTTGAAATATTGGCTTTAAATTTAATTTTTATGATCAGGCCTGTACCTAACTGTTCAAAATCTATTTCATATATCTCTTTTCCTATTACCCTGAGATTTGTATCAGATATGTTTGAATCTCCAAGATAGGCAGAAGAAATAGCAGCCAGAGGCTGTGGAGTGGAGTTTTTAGGATTTCTGGCAGTTGTTCTGCAGTAGAGTGTTCTCTTTAGAGCTCCCGGTTCTTTTGCTACGGAAGGATATATGTAATAATACATATATTTCTGCCACAGAGGCTTCCCATTTTTAGGTTCAATATCAATAGAACCATCATCTTTAAAAGGACTTTCGAAAACTATATATTCATTTAACGAGTCAGGATTTCCGTCATTGTCTATTTTCGTACTTATCCAGTTGGAATACCTGAAATCTCTTGTTATATAGGTCAATATAACCTTTGCTCTGCTGTAAAAATCTGTTTTTACCTCCCCTAACTGCCAGGTTTTAAACCCTATGTCTATTGCCGAATAGACACCGGCCATAATGAGAGAAAAAATAACAATAGATATTATTACTTCCGATAACGTATGAGCACATGTATTTTTTAACATTTTTAATAGGCCTTTCTTGCCAGAAAAGTATCTACTTTCAGATTTCTTTTCTTTCCCTGAAGACTATCAAGCCATTTTACTTCTACTGTAACTTTTTTTAAATCTTCTATTGCTGTAGCACCTTCATAATAGTTTTTTATTTCTATTGTAAATTCATACTCACCTTTAGTGCCTTCTTTACCTGTTATAATTTTTTCTGAAAACTCTGTTGTGTTCCAGCTTAAATATTTTTCCCCCAGATCTGCAGGGGGAGGGTCGTATCCTTCTATGTGCTGATAGAGTTCTTTAATATCAATTCCGCCTGTTTTCCCGAGATCAACACTCTTAACTTCATCAATTTTTTTACCTATTATATACATGGCAGTTCCCCCTGTCTGCCCTCTTTTTATTCCCATTAATGCCTTGAAAAATACACTGCATACTATAACCAGTACGAGACCTAATAATGCCACAGCCAGGACTATTTCTGTCAGGCTGAAGCCTTTTCTGCTGCTGTTATTACATGTTCTTTTAGTAATAAATTTACCGCCTTTTATTATGGAGTATGACATGAAAATCTCCTGAAAGTAAAATAAAACTTCTTTCTCTGGAAATATAAGTATTTTCCTGTTAGTCGTCATCTAATATTTCATTATTGAATGTATAAAACAGCCTGTAAAATAGAATTTAATGACTATTTTTATGTACTTCCCATAAAATAACTTATTATATTATCTTTAATTTTAACATATTTTTTTAATATTATCTATATAAAATTTAATCTTATTGTATTTTTCTTATATTAAATTTAAGGGGAAGGGAAAAAGAAGTATATATAGAATGTATATACCCTGATTGAAGTTATCTGTAGACAGTATTCTGACTGTTTATATAATAAAGAGAGGTGTTCTCATTGAGTATTTTAGCTCTTGGTATGATTGAAACAAAAGGTCTTATAGGAGCCATTGAGGCATCAGATGCAATGGTCAAGGCTGCCAATGTGGAATTAATAGGTGAAGAAAGAATAGGTTCTGCCTATGTAACAGTCCTAGTAAGAGGAGATGTGGGAGCGGTAAAAGCTGCAGTAGATGCAGGAGCGGAGGCTGCAAGAAAAGTGGGGGAACTTATATCGGTTCATGTCATTCCCCGCCCTCATGAAGAAGTGGAAAAAATTCTTCCGAAAAAATTTAAATTTTAACTGAGAGGTTGTCTTTATTATGAAAGTAATAATTGGCAGTGATCATGGAGGTTTTGACCTTAAAGAAGTTTTAAAGAAATATATAAAAACACTCGGTCATGAAGTAACTGATTATGGAACTTACAGTAAAGATCCTGTAGATTATCCTGATATTGCTTTCCTTGTGGCATCTACTGTAAGTAAAGAAAATGGCTCCCTTGGAATTATAATTGACGGTGCAGGATGCGGAAGTGCCATAACAGCCAACAAAGTGCCGGGAATTCGCGCTTCTGCCTGTTATGACTGTTTTACCGCCTGGAATTCACGGGCTCATAATGACGTAAATGTCCTTACCCTTGGCAGTAGAGTTACAGGAGAAGAATTAGTAAAAAGAATTGTATCTACATGGC
>CALARM010001202.1 GCA_937888925.1 uncultured Synergistia bacterium
CGACCACCGAGATCTACACTCTTTCCCTACACGACGCTCTTCCGATCTATATTCGGAGGAAGCAGTATTGCCATAGGTGCACCTTTAGGAGGATTTATTGTAAGATATCTTTCCTGGAGATGGCTTTTTCTGATTAATATACCCATTGGTATTATTGCTCTTATATTTGCCTGTATCTATCTGGAAGATAAACATAAATCAGAGGAAATGAAAAAAATTTCCTTTGACCTTACAGGTTCTGTGTTTAATTTTCTCTGTCTTGTTACCTTTGTATATGGTGTAAATCAGGCTGCCGATTTTGGATGGAATTCTCCTGTAATAATAACTTCTCTTCTTCTATCTATTATTTTTCTGGTGATTTTTATAATTATAGAAAAAAGAAAGAAAGAACCATTGCTGGATATGGGGCTTTTAAAAAATATATGTTTTTCCTGCGGACTTCTGGCCAATCTTATTGCCTGTATAATTCTGGATGGTTCAAATTTTATTTTTCCCTTTTATTTTGAACTTTCAATGGGATATACTTCAGACAAGACAGGGCTTCTTCTGATGCTTTTTCCCATACTTATAAGTTTTATAGGACCGGTATCAGGGTTTTTATGTGATAGGATTGATCCCAGGATTATGTGCTGTACCGGCATGGTTTTACTTTCCGCCGCATCTTTAATGATTTTATCATTCAGTCATACCACTGTTCTTTCTTTTATAATTATTACCTTTATAATCTTCGGATCAGGTTTTGCCTTCTTTTTTACTGCAAGTCCGACTATCGTCTTAAGTCATGCCCCTGAGAACAGGGAAGGTATGGTGAATGCTATAAATTCTTTTGATATTTATCTTGGTTCCACTATTGGCATATGTATGTTTGAAACAATTTTTTCTCTTACTTTTCCGTCTGTCGCAGAAGGAAGTAATTTTATTTCTTCCATATCTCCGGGAGATATTGTTAAAGGATTGCACAATGTATATATTTTTGTATTTATTATTTCCGTTACAGGTTTTATAGCTTCTATTATTGCAAAGAGGAAACCATTTCCTTCACAGAAAAGATATCCCACTGCAAAGATAGGGGCTTAGGGAGAACAGGTAAATTTATATGAAAAATGATGAAGTCTTATGCTTCACTGTCTGTTAATTTTCATATCTGGTTGTGACCGCTCCGGTCATGGCTGTTAGTAGATGAAATCTTATTTGTCGTAACTCGTAACGCGTGACGTGAGGAAACAATTATTACATGTTGATGTTCAGAGCAGTAGTTATCTTTTTGATAAACAGGAGGATTCCGGAAAAAATGGATTGGAGAGGTCTTACTCCCTTTACACGCCACGCATCACTCGTTAAGATAGCAGTTATGTATTATTTATGCTCACCATAGTAATTATTTTCAAAATTATTTTCAAGGAAGGTGTTATATGATGAATAATTATCTTTCTCTTACCTATCCTCAAAAAGGCATATGGTATATGGAAAAACTTCATACCGGTACAACTATGTGGAATCTTCCCTATAGTGTTAAATTCAGGGAAGAACTTGATTATATATTACTGGAACGTGCAATAAACATTACCATAGAAAAAAATGATGCCCTGAGATTGAGGTTTAAAGAAATAGAAGGTGAGCCAGAGCAGTATGTCACTCCTTACAAAGAGGAAAAAATAGATTTTTTTGATTTTACCGGTAAAACATATGAAGAAAAAGAATGGATCACAAAAAAATCACAGATTCATTTTAATCTTATCAAGGATAATCTCTTTTATTTTGCCCTTATGAATTTTAGTGAAGGAGAGAGAGGATTTTTTATAAATGTTCATCATATAGTAGCAGACGGAGGCTCTGTAGCAATAATCATTCAGCAGATTATGGACTCTTATTATTCTCTTAAAGAGGGTAAGTCTATAAGCCATGAAAAAAAACCTTCTTATATTGACTTTATAGACATTGAATACGATTATCTTAAATCGGAGAGTGCCGAAAAGGATAGAGAGTTCTGGGCCGGAGAATTTCAGGAAGCACCTGAGCCGGCAGATATTAAATCTTTTAAACTGTCAAAGACCATCAAAACAGAAAGAAAATTTTTTTATTTTCCTCCCGAACTGTCAGGAGAACTCTACAGATTCTGTAAAGAAAATAAAACATCCATATTCCGTATATTTATTGCAGCTTTTTACACCTATGCTTTCAGGGTTACAGGAAAAACAGAAGTAGTCTTCGGTACGGCATATCACAACAGGATTGACGAGATCTCGAAAAATACGGTTGGAATGTATGCCTCTGTACTTCCTTTTAAGCTTGAAGGAGGTAATACGGAATTTAAGACACTTCTCTCAGATGTGAGAACAAAACTCAAATTTATAGATGAACATCAGAGATATCCCTATGATCTGATTTTAAGAGATGTAAAGTCCCAT
>CALARM010001203.1 GCA_937888925.1 uncultured Synergistia bacterium
TGGGTGCCCGACTTTACCGCGAGTTCTCCCGCTTCCTCTTCGGCTCTCCTGCCCACTCGAGTATTTCTCCCGCATCAGAACCTGTGGCAAACTTTAAAGCTTTATTTGCCGCATCTCCTCCATAGGAAAGTGCTTCTGTTACGGCTTTCTTGCCGCTGACCGTCGAAGTTTTTACAATTTCATATACTTCCGGCGCTGCTGCTTTTAACAGTGTATCTCCTTTGCCGAATAGTTTCTTTGCTCCGGGACCGGCTATTTTTAAAGCTTTTGTCCCTGCACTGCCTGCCCATTCCAGGGCTTTCCCCGATTCAAGAGCGGCAGAAACAAATATTCTTACTCCTGCTTCTCCCGTATCCAGTGCTGCTTTTTTATAATTACCCTGCTTGAAATCATTTCCTGTATCTACAAGTTTTCCCGCTCCTCCAAGTGTTATATCTACCGTATCTACAATATTCTGTGTCGCATCGGCACATTCAAGGTTTGCTTTATTTATCTCTTCATCGGAAGCAAACTTGTTTTTCATAAGATTTTTATATTTATTATAATCTTTATCTTTGATTTGTTGCTCTGTCTTTTCACCTTCCTTATTCTGTTTATCCAGTTCATATTGATCCACTCCTGTAAGTCCGTATTTTAATGATTTTTCTACATTAAAATAATAATCCGACTTTTTAACCCCTTCTTTTATAGACTCTTCTGCCTGACTCATAGATTGATTTATCTTAATGTCTGAACTTTCCTGAGCTTCTTTATATTTTTTATATTTTTCAGGCTCTTCTTTTTTTAACTTTTCTTCGAAGAGTTTTACTCTGTAAGAATCAGGTTCTGTATGATCATTTTTTATACCGAGAGCATATTGAAGAGACTGAGCTTTAGTTTCTGTTATTGTTTTCTGCGAATTCTCCTGATTTTTTATATAAGTTCTATATCTTTCAGGGTCGTCTTTCTGTAATTTTTCTTTGAACTCTTTAAGTTTTTCCTGATTGAGTAACTCATCTTTCTCACCTGTGTTACCTGTAATCCAGTTATAAGCAGAATTTAAAATGCCTTTTTCTTCCTGTTCTTCTCTGTCTGCCTTTAAAGTTTTGCTGGCTTTATCGGAAAGGTCAATTTTATCTTCATTTGTACTGTGAGAAGGTTGTTTGTCAGTGCCAGGAGACTGAGGAATAGATTTATCTTCCGTTAATGGTTTTTTCTCTGCAGTTTTTTGGGATTTATTTTGTTTTGAGGTTATATACTTATTTTCTGTATTTGAAGAGACTTTCAAATATTATGGCCTCCCTTAAGATAAATTTATCAGGTCAATCCATCTTATCTTTTCTTTAAAAATATATCGAAAAAATGTCTGTTGTTTTCATTAATACGTCTGCCGAGTAATCTGAAGAGATTTAAACTCAGGTAGTAGAAATTTTTTATCATGTATATAAAATCAGTCTTCGATATAAAGTATAATTCTGATTTATTCGAAGAAATCACTGCAGAAAATGTCCTGCTTTTATCTGTAATAACCCCCATTTCTCCGAAGAGATCTCCTTTTCCCATCTTAATAAAATCCCCTGTTTCATCATCTTTATAAAGGGTTATCTCTCCTGATTTAATTATATAAACCCCATCCGGTATATCTCCTTCATTAAATAATACAGTCCCTTTTTCGTATCTTCTCAATTTAGTTCTACGGGAAATCCTTTCTATCTCATCGGGAGAGCAGGAATCAAAAAGAGAAATTGAACCGATTATTTCTGATTTTCTTGTTGCTATGAGGAGTTTTTCCATGTCTTTACCATGAACATATTGTTTTATCAGACGACTGCAGGATTCTTCGGTTCTATTACAGAGGATTCTTGCCAGTTTAAGTCTTAATTCATAGTAGTTATGAAGGATATCCAGAAAATCGCTCCCGCATATTACATATAATTCGGCCCTGCCGGAGAATACAGTTGCCGACAATGTTCTCGGTTCGTCTGAAATAACGCCCATCTCACCGAACATATCTCCTCTGTCTAGTCCTGCAAGATTTATTAAATGACTGTTAAGCTTTTTATAAAGTTTTATCTCTCCTGTTTTAATGATATATATGTCCCGTGCAGTTTCTCCCTCATTGAATAAAACAGTATTTCTATCATATCTTCTGAGTTTAATCCTTGAAGAGATTTTTTCTATTTTTTCTCCGGACAATTCATTAAAATATGGAAGTAATTCCAGAATGTCGGATTTTTTCTTTGCCTGCTCGAGTTTTTCTATGAGAGATTCATCTTTTTTGAAAGCGCCTGTTACAGAAAGAGGAACTGAAGATGGGAGTAATTCTTCAGAAACCTCTTCGGCAGGATAGCAAAAACTTATGAGATGCCTCAGCGTTTTCTCCTGTTTTGCCAGAATGGAACCGGCATGTTCCAGATTTTTCAGTATTTCTCTATTCTGTAAATAAGGCTTTTTCTGAAATTCTTCAAGTGCTTTAACAGTAGATTTTTTTATCTTTTCCGTATCAGGCATGTAATTTAAAACTTCTCTGAACCAGGCCAGACCTTTACGTAAATCTTCAATATATTTTTCTCTGTTTTCTTCATTATTTCGGATGTCTTTAATAGTTTCATCTATATACCAGGTAGAATAGCATTTCTTCATTTTATAACACCTCCCGCTTCGCCCAGCATTTCAATAACTTTAATTTCTATAAGACCTCTGCGGGTTTGTAATAAACCTTTTTCTCCATCGGTAAAACTATTTTTTCGTAAAGATTTTTCTATTAATTCAAGTCCTTCCTCCAGATTATTCAATGCTTTTTTAAATAAAGTAGCAAAACCTGCGGCCTCCGTGGAAGCCTGAAGATTGAAAAGTTCTTCTTTTGTTTCTGATAATTGTGTAACTTCTTCTTCCTGTAATTCATAAATTATATCTCTCAGCCCGTCAAGATAATCCAGAACTTTATCTTCTTCTATGGTTCCCTTGAAATAACTGTTCAATACATGTTTCAGACCGGTAAAAATACCGGATGAATCTACTATTTTTGTAGCTTCTTTTTCCAGAAAGGCTTCTTCTGTAACAGGAGTAAATCTATTGAAGAAATCAAGTTTTTTATAGGCTTCTGTTAAATACCTGTTTGCTGATTGATTGGCTTTTTCTATCTTTTGAAGATACAGATTATTACCGGTCTTTTTATAGCAGTCAAGATATTCTTCCATTAATCTGTAAAGTTTTTCAGTTTCTTTTACAGTGATTTTTAGCTCTTCGAAATCAGGTATATCTTTTTTTATATCTTCGATTACATCTGATATGTGGTCTCCTTCCGGAGAATCTATTGTATATTTAAGCCACCAGAAAAAATATATATTTTCCATATTTTAATTATTTTTCCACCTTTCAGATTTATTCGGCATCGATTCCATCCCACAACTCAGATATAGGATACGTTTCTTCTTCTAATGCTTCTTTCCATCCCCGGCGAAAGCTTTCTTCTGCATTGTTTAATAATTCCTGTTGTGACATTTTTAAAGACGCTCCATCAGTATTTTTCTAAATTCATCGTGCGATAAATCCGGGAACCTTTTGTGCAATCCATGAATAAAAAGTTGTACTGTGAACTCAGATAATTCGAATGATTTCAGTAATCTTTGTTCAGGTGTCATCTGTCTCAGTATCTGAATATATTTTTTATGATTTGGCCTTTCTTTGAGATCCATATATGGTCATTTCCCTTCTGGATAACTCTCTGTTGGCTGCTATAATGAGTTGTATCGCTTCTTTCAGATTTTCTCTGGCTTCTTGCAGGGTTTTCCCCTGTGTATTTGCACCGGGTAATTCTTCTGCATAACCTGTCCACCAGTTATCTATCTTTTCAAAAATAGCAGTAAATTTTTTCATTTTTATCCCTCTTTTATTTTATAGAATCGTGCCAGAAACCCTCGTCCCCTTGTGGGCGAGGTCATTGACTTCTAATTTCTTCCTTGAGTTTCTCCGTTATCCACATTCTTACTAAAGTAAGGTAACCAATACCTTTCCCTGTTGCTATTTTTTTTAAAATTTCTATCTGCTGGGAGTCCAATCTCAATGATACAAGCTTTTTCCTGGATTTTTTAAATGTTACGTCTTCGGCTAATGTTAAATCTTCATTAAATTCATCAAGGGAATGGGTGTCCCAGAACTTAACTTCTTCTTCTTCAGTATTAAATTTTGGTATTTTCATTTATTACACCGGCTTTCAAATCTTTTTCTTTCAGAACCATTCATATCTCTGGCAGTAATTGGTCTTATTTTTCCTTTCCCCAGATATTCACTTACGACAAAATATATTGTCCGGAAAAAGTCTGACCCAATATATAATAACGATTATTTCTCCCTCTTTCTATTCTCGGGATTATATCATCATTAAAGCAAACTTCTTCTACTTCTCCAGGAGTAATATTGTGTCTTGCTATGTGATTTATATTAAATTCATCCCACTGTAAATTTTCTATAATCATTTACTATTATTATAAAGTGAAATACAAAAGATGTCAACGAAGGATAGTTGAATGTTACAGAGGTAATTACACAGGTTATACAATAAAGACTTTAATTAAAATAGCAGATGCCCTGGATTTTAATCTGAATATAAAATTATATTCTAAAAGCTGAATTTATCCACTATCAATCCCATCCCATAATTCATGCTCCCCGGGAAATCCCGCGAATTGATTGGTGGGATAGTGTATGTGGCAGGTGCAATCTATATTATTCTAAATATTGTAATTGACATTATTGCTCTAAATACTTTAAAATATACATGGTGATTTATTATGAAAATAAAAGATAGAAACTATGAAGAATTATTTACAGTCGAAGAAGTGTCAGGTATATTTAAACTTTCAAGAGGTTCTATCAGGAATTTAATTAAGAGTGGCAAAATTGCTGCTATAAAGATAGGTAAACAATATAGAATTCCTGAGTCTGTCATAAATGCCTTTTATGAACCTTTACAGAAATCTGTTCCTGCTCCAGGATTTGCCATGTGGAAAGATAAAGATGTACCGGGTGATGGAGCAGAATATGTGACACAAATCAGGCAGAAGGACAGCAGCCTGAAAGAAACCCTTCAGGAATTAAATAAATGGGAGGAATAAAGAACTATCTTGTAGATACTGACGTATTTATCGACTATTTTAACGGTAAGAACCGGGCAAAAGCATTCTTTACAGATCCACCGGGCAGACTCTATTATTCAAAAGTAACAAGGAAAGAACTGCTATCTATAACGGGTATATCTGGTAAAGAGAAGAAAGAGATTAATAAACTGCTCGGTTTTATTACAATGATAGACGTTGATAATCAGATTGCTGAAAAAGCTTCAGAAATAATACAACATCATAAGACACAGGTTAATGATGCCCTTATAGCTTCTACTGCATTAGTAAAGAATATGACTCTTGTAACCAGAAATCAGAAACATTTCAAACCTATCCAGGGACTTGAACTGCATAAATTCAATAAAGAAGATTCTGTATAAAGACCTGTAATATTTTTAACTGTTCGTAACTCATTACAACTATCAAAATATATAAATTCTCCCGGAGTTCCATCACCTTTGCAACGAATTTTTCCTACAAGACGACCTGGAGATCTTGACTCATCTTCATTGATTACATTTTCACAATCGGTTTTAAACCCATGTTATTTACTATGGTTGAAAGATTATTGACACCTGAATCAATTGATATGGCTTTATTTATTTCAGGTTTTTAACCCCTTCTTTTATAGACTCTTCTGCCTGACTCATAGATTGATTTATCTTCTTATCCGAATTTTCCTGAGCTTCTTTATATTTTTTATATTTTTCAGGAGCTTCTTTTTTTTAACTTTGCAGCAGGCGAACGTTAAACTGGAGAACTATATAAGAGAGCTGAAAAGAACCTATGGAGTTTAACTTGAACCTGTAGAAAATTTTATTTTTTATGGTGTGAAATCTGGATTTATATAGGTGTCAGGTGCAGGGTAAATTATAACCCGGAACCCAATTATAACTTGAGAAAAATATGAGGTGATGATATTGAATATTCCACATTTTTTCTGGTGGCTGAAATATAATATGAACTATGGAGACAATAATACAATAATTAATTCCGTGTCTGCCGTGACTGAAGATTTTAATAAACATATTCCCGATATTGACAGAGTCTATGACTTACTGGGAGAAGTGAAGCATCTTTTTAATACCATGACTTTAAATCTTGAAGATTATGCTGTGAGCGGAGATGATGTCTATCTTCAGATGATTGAAAAAACTAACGGTCAGACAGCCCCTCTTTTGAATGATATCTATAAGGAACTTGAATTTTTAAATTATTTTACCCCTCTTTCGGAAGAACTGTTTCTGGAAAAAGAAGCTGCTAAGAGAGTGGAGAATTCTTCTCTTTTCATCGGATTGAAACATCTTATAAATGCCATAAGACAGGGAACTGTTCCGGAAGAAGAGTTATGGGAAAAACTGGATGATTTGCGGGATACAATTTACGATATACAGGAAGGGGAACTTGTACAATTAATAGAGGAGATGGAGAAAAAAGATCTGGAAATGGATGAATTCACCGATTTGTTCGAAACAGGGTTGCTTTATATGGAAGAAGCACTGGAAATGATTGAAAGAGCTTTTCAAAATAAAAAACCTGCAGATGCGGAAAAAGGCCTGGCAAAAATATGGAAAGGTCTTGTTAATCTCAATATTCTTGAAATGATAATAGAAGCAAAAGGAGAAATGAAATGAATAAGTGTTACGCCCTGTGGTCTATAGATGAAATTGTTGATATCATACGTACCGCTAAAGAGGAACATAGAAAATATTATATTGACTATCTGCGTAATTCTCTATACAGAATAACTGATTTATTGAATAATATACCTTATATTAAGCCGGTTTTAGAAAATATTGTTGTAAATTTACAGGAAGATCTGATGGTTATGACTGATATTCTGATAAAACAGAAGAGGAATGAGGAATTTATTAGAGGTTTAGAGCGCATTGGCTCTAACGTGGCAGAAGGTGAAACTGCTATGAGGCCTCTTCTGGATTTTGCTTATCCTGTTGATAATTTTACTTTTCTGGAATACTTTCTGGATAAGGAAATAATCAGGATTTCCCGTATGAATTTCCGGATTTTGTCAGAAGATGAAAATGAACTGAAAGAAGCAGAATTTTATGACGGCCTGGAATATTTAATTGGTTTTATTATTTGCAGTATACAACTTGGTAAATACAATCAGGAAGAAATTAAAAGTTTAAAACTGGCTGAAATGAAGGATGTATTGCATGTCAATTTAGAAAAATTTTATCAGGAAAAGAAAAAAGGCAATATATTTAATACAGGTAACAGAGAAAAAGAAATTTTTATTGATCGTTTTGGTGAAAAGATATTACTTTATAAACAAAGCTGGATGACTGATATGCTGGCATGTATTTCAGAAGTGGAAGTGTATTTAAATAATAAAGAAACTGTACATCTAGACAGGGCTTTTAATTTAAATACGAGAGCACATCATAATATTCTGAAATACAGGTTTCTTATGAGAAGATTCAATCAGGCAGGAAAATGCAGAAAAGATGAGATTAATAAACATTATCTTTCCATTGGATGTCCTTTTATAAAAGATCAATCAGTAAAGGAAGAACTGGATAAAACCAATAAAAAATCTGAAATTATTGGTTTGCTTCAATTTTTTAATGTTCTTTCCAGAGAAGATATAGAAAAGCTTTCTCAAAAAATCAAACTTAAGAAATATGTAAACGATGATGTAATATTTGCCGAAGGCAGCAGGGCAGATGAAGTATATATCATTAAATCGGGAGATGTACTGGTATATAATAACATAAAAACCTTCGCCACTCTTAAAAAAGGCGATATGTTCGGAGAAACAGGAGTGATTTCCGGCAATACCAGAAGCCTTTCCGCTGTAGTAACGTCATCTGTATCTGAAATCTATGTGATTACAAAGGAGCATTTTATAAATATGCTCGAAAAATATCCTTCTCTCGGTATTAATCTCTCTAAAGTGCTCTGCCGGAGAATTGATATGGCGACTAAAAAATTAACAGCCTCTCTGAATGATGATTATTTATATCATAAAGATAAAGCAGAACTTGCTAAAATGAAGAAGAAAACCGATATTATAGGTATGAGTCCTTTTTTCAATGTTCTTTCGAAAGAGCAGCTTGAAAGAATATCTTCCAGGATAAGACTTAAGAGATATAATAAAGGGGCAGTTTTATTTAATGAGGGAGACATGGCAGATGATTTTTATATAATAAAATCAGGCAGCATAAGTCTATATTATAATAAAAATCAGGCTTTGAGAGAATTCAGAACACTGGATAAGGGTGATATACTGGGAGAAATGGCTGTTATTTCAGATAACAGACGGAGCCTGTCTGCCTCAGTCATTTCTGACAGAGCAGAATTGTATGTTATTTCTAAAGATAATTTTTTATATGTGCTGAACCATTATCCTGAATTAAATCTGAATATGGCCAAAATACTCTGTGACAGGATTAATATCCTTACAGAGCGGCTGCTCGGTATTATCCGGTCCCAGGATTAATGCAAAGAAAAGAAGGATTAGAACGGCTCCCATTCCTAAAAATCTTTTATTAAATCTTCAACATTCTCAAAATCCTTACTGAAAAACCATTCTTCATCTCTATTAATAACCTTTTGAGGAGTTAAAACAATTCTGTTGCCTTCAATCTCAACAGCCAGTAAATCATGCTCTTTTAACTGCAATGTTTTCCTTATATCAGCAGGCAGAGTTAATTGATTTCTCTTTTGTATCTGCAATAATTTCATAAAATCACTCTATTTCTTCCACCTTCTTCTGATAACAGGAATGTATAAGTGCTTCTTAAGTCTACTCCCACAAGAACCGGTATACTACCGCTAAATATCTCATCGAGGGCTCCTTCCTTAATGTGGTTCAAATTTTGACTCTTATTGAATTTTTCTGCTCTTTCACTTGCTCCATTTATTATTTTGCTTATACGATCCAGACTTATTTCATAGTCAAATACTGTTTTTACAAATTCCTGGACACCTCTGCAGGAACTGTGACATAACATTACTTTGAATATAGAAAAATGCAGGCCCGTTTATGGAATTTGTTTTTTTGAAGGGTTTTGCTATCCGGCAGAAGAATATAAAATGTATGTTTATAGAAAACACCTTAAAATCTCTGAAAAATATTGGAGAGAGAATAAAAACATCTATCAGAAAAGAAGATGACTGCGAGCTTGTATCCTGTTATCTTTCTATTGTTCCTGATCCGCCTGTTTCTGAAGAAGAAAAAAAAGCAGAAGAAGAAAAAGTGAGAGACGGCTTCAGGCGTTTAATACAGGTAGATACGCTGTGCATAGAAGTTGGCTGTGGGCTTGTATCTCTGATAGATCCAAATTGCGGAGCAAAATTGCTCGATCGTACCACTTCCATAAGAAGACATATTGCTCTGGAAATGGGCTTAATCCTTCCCGGTGTCAGATTCAAAGATAATAATAATCTGAAATCCAATGGTTATATTATTAAGATCAGGGATATTGTCATTGCAAAAGGAGAAGTCATACCGGACAGATATCTTGCAATAGGGCCGGAAAAAAATCTTGTCATACTTGAAGGACCGAGAGTCCTTGATCCTACTTATGGTATGCCGGCAGTATGGATTACTGCCAGTCAACGTGGAGAAGTAGAAAGAGCGGGGGCAATGGTTTTTGACCCTGTGAGTGTTATAAGCACACAGGTTACGGAGGCTATAAGGAAATATGCCTTTGAAATGCTGGATTATCATCTTGTATTGAAGATTATTGAAGATGTCAGAACTTATAACCACCTTTTAGTTGAAGAGATTTATCCGAAATTCTTTACATTGCAGGAAATTTATGAAGTTCTTTACAACCTCATCAGAGAAGGAATTTCTGTAAGAGATATGACTACCATAATGGAGACTATGGCATATTATGCCCCTGTTGTAAAAGATACTGACAGCCTGGCGGAATATGTCCGTCAGTCTTTATGTCATGTCATATGCAGAGAATATAAAGATGATAAAGATACGATTACTGCAATAACTGTTGAGGAAAAACTGGAAAAGATTCTTCTTTCTTTAAAAGAAAAAAAATACGGCGATAAATTTAAAATTCGGTCTGTAAGGGAAGAGGCTCTTATGGATTGTCTTGAAGAACAGATAAAGAGTATTAACACTGTATCTCCTGTTCCCGTAATTGTATGTTCTTCTCAGGTAAGATTAATATTGAGGAGACTTATTGAAAAATCTTTCCCCGACCTTGCTGTTCTTTCTTATGATGAGATACATGGCGGAATAAAGTTAAATACTATAGCTGCTCTGACCCTGTCTGATGAAATAGCTGACAGATACAATAACAGAGAAAAATTGATTCTTTCTTATGTGGAAAAATTTCAGAAAGACTCCAACCCTTCTATAAGATGTACGGCAATAAAAATGATTGATTCCATTATTGATAAATATGACCGGGAGCTATTACTGGATTATCTTACCAGGGGACTTACGGATGATAACCGGGATGTCCGTCTTGAATCTGCCGTAGCAATAAAGAAAATCTTTGAACATAGGACAAAAATAGAACATGTAAAAGATCTGAATAAAATATTTTCCTCGTGCCGGAATCCATGCAGAAAAGAGAATGAAGAAGCTTATGAGAAAGTAGAAGTAAATAATCCTCAGGGATTTTCAATGAAAGTAGATCTGATTGCTGTAGATATTGGTCGCGGTCTCATTTCACTGGTTGATGAAAATCAGGGAGGGAAACTTTTAGACCGTGCTTCTTTTATAAAGAAAAAACTTACTGAAGATATGGGATTTGTCATACCTTCCATCAGATACAGAGATAACTTACAATTAAAGCCGAACGAGTATCTGATCAAGGTCAGGGATATTGAAGTGGCTAGAGGAGAGGTTTTAATAAATAAATTTATGGTTACGGGAACTGAAAGTAACCTGAAAACTCTTAAAGGACAGGAGTGTTTTGCTCCCTATTCCGGGAAACCGGCCTTGTGGATTACCACTGACCTGAGGGAAGAAGCACAAAAACTGGGCTGCAGTGTTTTTAACTCTCCTGATATTATGGCCCTCCATATTGAAAAAGTTATATTCAAATATGCCTGTGAATTGCTGGATTATAATGAAGTTGCAGACCTTATGGAAAAACTGAAAAAAGATGATGCCATACCTGTAAAAGAAACTTATCCGAAAATCTTCAGAATTACCGAAATTCATAGAATCTTTAAAAATCTGCTTCAAGAGCATGTTCCTATAAAAGACCTGTCTCTTATAATGAGAACCCTGAGAAAATATGTTCCCGTTACAGGAGATATGGAGCTTTTAACGGAATATGTCCGTCAATCCCTCTGTCGTGTTATTTGCAGACCATTTCAGGATGAAGAAGGAAACATACAGGTTGTAACGATTGACGGAGAACTGGAAAGAATTCTTGCCGGTTCATTGAAAGGAAATTCTTTACCGGCAATTGATAATGAAACAGGAGAATTTATTCTTTCCTCTATTAAAGAACATTCAGATGCCTTTGATGAAAGAAATCGTCTGCCGGTGATTTTATGTTCTTCCCATGTAAGATCGGCTTTCAGGAGATTTATTGAAAGATCTTTCCCGGAGCTTTCTGTTCTTTCTTATGAGGAAATACCTCCTGAGATTAAGGTAGATAAAAAAGCTGTCATAAGTTTACCTGTCTATATACTTGAACGTTACGGCAGGAAAGACAAACTGATTTTTTCATATATAGAAAAATTTCAGAAAGATTCATATCCCCCTGTAAGGGCTATGGCAGTAAAAATGATTCTTTCACTGGCACATTGCTATGATACTGATAAATTACTTCCGTATCTGAACACAGGTCTTAACGATGAAGACCTGTCTGTAAGAAATGAAGCTGCCGGAGCGGTAAAGGAACTGCTGGAACAGTGAACAGTGACCAGTGACCAGTGAGCAGTTATCAGTGACCAGTTACCAGTTACCGGCAGGGGCGTTTAAATAAAGGCCCATCACGCGTTACGCGTTAGCGTAACGCGTCACGATCCATTAATCACGACCCGTTATTTCCATGGCCTTATAAACGTTACAAGTTCTGCCGTTTCATAGGCCTTATTACCGGCATTGTCTTTCCCCGATACAACTCTGGAGATAACTTTTACCTTTATGCCCTGAACGGCAGAGCCTATTCTCTGTTCTATGAAACTTATATTATATATGTCTCTGGCCATTTTCCTGTAAGATGTTCTGTCTGAACCGGTTATATCATTTATTCCGTTCTTTATATTACTTACAGACAGAGGTGACGGAATATTGATGCCGGAAGGACTGTGTTTGTTAATTACAGATCTGTATACATCCGTTTCCCCTACTTTTTTGGAGTAAACTATAAATCTTTCCCATTCAAAACGGCCTGTTGCCGTATTTGTCCTGATATTTCCTGTAGCTTCGTCATTATCTTTAGGGGTGCCGAAAGAGATAGCGTCGAATTCGGTGTCACTTCCGCCGTTTTCGACTGAATAAATAAGTGTAATAGTATCCGAATGGGTTTCATTGAGTTCTCTGCAGAGTCTGTCTATTGCCATAGTGGCTTCCTGCTGTGTTGTAAGCCGAAATCTGCTTCTATGAAAGGCTCTTATGCCGTCAACACATATAAGGCCTGTCATGGAAAGAAGTATGCCCATAAGCCCTGTAGCAATGAGCACTTCTACAAGGGTTATACCTTTATGTTTCAAAATAATCACTCTCCCTGAGACTTTTTATTGAGATCTTCACAAGAGTCCCGCAAGAGCTGAATGTTTATATTGAGGATTTTTACCGAGGATTCTTCTGTCGTGATGTGTGATGCGTGTTTTTCATCTGGTACCAGACGAATACTGTTTGCATCTGCTTTTCACTTTTCACTTTTCACTTTTCACTTTTCATGACTCACTACATGAATTCTATATTACATTTTTTATTCCTTTTTTTAACAGAATTTTAACATAAAGTTAACAAATTATTTAAATATAAATTTCAAACTGTGATATAATAAAGTGAAATTGATCTATCTTTTTTATGATATAAAAGTATAGTCATTCCATTCTAATCTAATAAGGAGTGATAGATATGGTAGGTGGAGTAGGCGGCAAATTTGACAGCGCTTCCATAATGAAAAATATGCAGACTCTGGGAGCAGGTGCAGCCGGCAGCGCAAAGACAACCCAGGAAGGGCAGCAGCAGATTAAAAGAGCAGGGGAAAACCTGAGCCAGAAGTTGAAAGGCGCAGAAAAGTCAGACGAAGCCTCCAAACAGGAAGAAGCCAAGAAGAAAAAGGAAAAGGAAAAGAGTGAAGGAGCAGGTACCCTTGGCAGTGAAGCTTTTGTTCCCAAAGATGAGAAGGAAAAGAAAGACGCCAATATGCAGAAACTTGATCTTCTCAGAGAACAGGCGAAGGAATTCAAGCTTAAAGGTAATTTCCAGAGCGGAACAGCTGTAAAAACTCCCGGTAAGGAACGTGTAAAAGGAGAAAAAACACAGCATAAGCCCGGCATGTTTACAGGAACTTTTCAGGCAACAGCTAAAGAATCAAAAGAAGCTGCCCAGAGAAGCGGTGCTTTCCAGGCTGCAGGCGGAACTGATTCTGAACTGGAAAAGAAACAGACCCAGCTTGATCAGATGCCCAAATCACCGAGACCATCGGTAAGAGGAAAAGCACAGCAAATCGCAAGCTCTCATGAAAACAAGTTCTCAGGGAAAATTGCAAAACCTCACAAGGAAGTGAAACTCTCAGAATTTAACAAGGTCGCCAGTACAGATAAGGAAGAGATGGAGGAAAGAATGCAGCTTGTGGCTGATAATACTGATATAGAAACCTTCACCTCTACTGCAAAGGAATCCAGAAAAGCTTCCGATGATGCCCATAGAATGGCTATGGAACTTACGGAAGAGAAAAAGCTTAAAGCTCAGACTGTTACAAGGAAAGAACAGAGAGATTTTGAAAGAGACGGTATGGGCGACGGTCAGCAGGTGGATTCGGGAAAACTTGAGAAGATCGATAAAATAAAGAAATCCACACCACGTCAGGACGCTGCAGAAGCTGCTGCTGATGTGGAAAAGTTTTCCAGAGAGACAGGTGTATCCAAAAGAGCCCTTGCCAGATCAAAGGTAATTGCAAAGACTTTTGTAGATGAAACCGATCAGGCTAAAAAAGCAAAAACCACCTCTATGAAGCCTGTGAAAGGTACAAAAGCAGTACATGGTAATGCAACGATAACTCCTATGAAAGATATTTCTGATACGAAACATCTGAAACCTCTTGCACAGATTGAAACAGGAAAAGGCTCAACTGAACTTGTAGAAACATCTATTCCTGACAGGGATGGAGACGCCAATCTGGAAGATCTCAAGGCTGAACCGATGAAAATGCGTGGAACAAAAGCAGAGCCGAAAGAACTTAAAGATGTTGACAATACAGGTGCAGAAAAGCTCAGTGCCGGTGTTAAATCAGATGAAGCAAAAGCTGTTACCTATTATAATAACAGAGGAACAGATGCACTGAAACTTGGTGATAAGGAAGCAGCACTCACAGCTTTTGATAATGCTCTGACTATTGATCCGAATGACAGTTTTGCTAAAGAACAGAAAGCAAAGATTTTGAGTAACAGCCCGGATATAAATAAGCTCGGACCGGATATGACAAGAGCTGCGAACCATTATAATAACAGAGGAACAGATGCTCTACAGTCAGGTGATAAAGAAGGAGCTCTTGCAGCTTTTAATAATACTCTGAAGATTGACCCGAATAATAGTTTTGCTAAAGAACAGATAGCAAAACTTTCTGGTACTTCAGGTACAGGCGCACTTAATGCAGAGCAGATAAAAACTGTTACCAGTTATAATAATAGAGGAACAGATGCTCTCAAAGCAGGTAATAAAGATGTGGCACTTGAAGCATTTGGTAATGCCCTCAAGATTGATCCTAATGATACCTTCGCTCTTGAGAATATGGCAAAGACGTTACATAATCAGGGCAAATTTGGCGAATCTGTGCCTTATTACGACAGACTCGTAGAAAGAAGCCCGAATAATACAGATGCATGGTTCGGACGGTCAATAGCCCTCAGTGCAGATGATAAGAGATTTGGTGATGCACTGGCATCTTTTGATAAGACTATTTCCCTTGAACCAAACCATATAGGAGCATGGCAGGAAAAAGGCTTACTCCTGCAGGATATGGGTAAATATGCAGAAGCAGATGTATGTTTGAAAAGAGCCGATTCTCTCAAAAATCTAAATGGAGTTAATGCTGTCAACCCTCAGGCTGCAGGGCAACTGGCTACTCTTAATGAAAGAGGCATGATGCTTCTCAGACAGGGAAATTTCCAGGATGCAAAGGCATGTATTGATGAAGCATTGAGAATGGATCCGAATAATGCAGATGCAAAATATAACAGTATGATGTTTGATGGTGTGGCTGCCCATCGTGCGCAGAGACCTCAGGATGCTATGGCCCTTTATGACCAGGCTATAGCACTCAATCCGGGTAAAGCGGAAGGATGGTATAGCAAAGGACTTGCACTGGAACAGCAGAACAGGACAGGTGAAGCTCTTGAGTGCTATAATAGAGCTCTTGACAGAAATCCTCAGTATGCTTCTGCCTGGAAAGGTAAAGGAACTATACTCAAGGCTCTCGGAAATAATGTTGAAGCAGATCAGTGCTTCCGCAATGCTTCTATGTACGGAGGACAGATGAATAATAATATGAACTCCATAGGAGCACCTTACTGCGGTGCGTTGTACAATGCTGCTCCCACTATTAATCCTATAGCTCTTAACAATTATTATAATATGTTGAATGCATTCTCTTCAATGTCTCTTATGATGTCCAGCGTACCTTTCGGTGGACTTATGTTCGGCGGACTCGGTATGATGGGTATGGGAGGATATGGCATGGGACTCGGAGGACTCGGTATGGGACTCGGCATGGGACTCGGAGGACTCGGCATGGGACTCGGTATGGGACTCGGCATGGGACTCGGTATGGGAATGTATCCGATGTTTCCTTACTTCTAAGTAATACTATGTAAACAGGGGGCACGAAAGTGCCCCTTATTTAATTTAAAGGTATAGGATTTTTTATTTTTAATGCCGTAAAATAAGGCTTTAGATGAAAATTATGTAGAAGCAACTTATCTAAATAATTTAAAGGAAATATTCGATGTTTATCGAATTTTCAATCTTATTTTATTTTCAGGAAGTGTTTTTAATGTCAATATTAATAAAAGATGTTACAGCCATA
>CALARM010001204.1 GCA_937888925.1 uncultured Synergistia bacterium
GCCTGCCAGGCAGAAGCTTTTTACGGGTACCCTTTTACCTGTTACGGTACTTAGCTAATGTGGCACCCCTCCTCCCGGCGGCGGCCCCGGTGGCGGCCCATCTCCCGGCGGTGGCCCGTCTCCCGGCGGTGGCCCGTCTCGCGGTGTGGGCTTTTTTTTTCTCCAGTTCTATTATCCATTTTTTTGCATTTATCCCTTCCTGAGAATCGGGACTGATTTGAATAACCTTTTTGAAATCACTTAAAGCATCTTTTTCTCTGCCAAGAGCATAATATGCCATCCCGCGCACATAATATGCTCCGTAATCATTCCGGTTTAAAGTGATTGCTTTTGTAGTATAATCAACAGATCCGGTATAATTTCCTTTTCTTAGATATAAAAATCCGAGAGCATTACAGGCGTTACGTTCGTCAGGATTTATGGATAAAACCCCTTTAAACTGTATTTCCGCACTGGCATAATCACCTTTTTCATAATAAGCCTTGCCTTTACCATAATAAGCGTTGATTTCATCGGGATTGTTAAGTAAAATTTCATTATATATTGCAATGGCTTTATCATAATCTTTGTTTTCCAGATATGTTTTTGCTTCAGTCAGCAAAGCGTCTGCATTGAATGGAGCGGAAGTGTTTGTCTGAGGAGAATTATCCGGCCGCGTAGAATTATTTGCCTGTTCTGAATTATTTAATGTCATGATACAGCTATGTGCCGTGATGGCACTCTTCGTACCGGGGAAATTATTGACACAATAATTAAAGTTTTCCATTGCCCGGTTTTTATCTCCTGTTTTATAATAAGCCTGTCCCAGATACAGATACATGTCAGGTATATTTTTATTGGATTTTCCTGTTTTTTCCAGATTGGTTATGGCAGAAGAAAAATCTCCTTTCCAGAAATAAGCCAGACCTTTCCCGTAATAAGCATAAATCTCTCCCGGATTTTTACTTAAAACATTATCATAGAACTGAATAGCTTTATCATAATTTCTTGCTTCTAAATATTTATTTGCCTCAATTAATAATTCTGACGTATTATATTCCTGTACTGTTCCCTTCATTTTTGAGATATATTCATTTGCCATAATGGCACTTTTTGTTTCCGGGAAATTATTGATACAATAATTAAAGTTTGTCAGTGCACGGTTTTTATCTCCTTTTTTGTAATAAGCTTTCCCCAGAACCAGATAGGCATCTGCTATATCTTTATTACAGGTTATTGCTTTTTCCAGATTATTTATGGCAGAAGTAAGGTCTTCTTTTTCAAAATAAGCAATACCCTTATAATAATAAGCATAGGCCTTGTCTGAATTTTTATTTAACATGGTGTTACCTATTTTAATAACTTTATCGTAATTCTTTTCTTCCATATATTTACTCAAGTCTCTCAGGTCATAATTATTACGCTTTTTTCCTTCGGGATATTCAACCGGTTTCTCCGGCAATACTGCTATATTATTCTGCCCGGTTTTACTCAATCTTTTGATCCAGTCATCTGCTATAACGGCACTGTCCGTTCCCGGAAAATTATTGATACAATAATTAAAATTTGTTGTGGCTTCGCTGTTATTGCCGTTTTTATAATAAGCTTCTCCGAGATACAGATAGGAGTCACATATATTTTTATCGGCTTCTATTGCTTTTTTCAGATTATCTATGGCATCAGAAATTTTCCCGTTTTCCAGATAAGCTTTTCCCAGACCTGTTATGTAAAGAGGGTTGTTTTTATCGTATTTTACTGCTTTCTCCATCGCTTCCGCAGCTTTTTCCTTTTCATCTGTACACAGATAAATGAGACCGAGATTATAATATCCTGCCGGTTCAGTCGGATAAGATTTTATTATATCATTAAACAGTTCCTGCGCTTTTTTGTAATCTTTCCCATCGATATATTCTTTCCCCTGACGGATATGTTCTTCCATATGGTATCTGTTCAGGGTGCCGGATAAAAATTTAGCTGTTATAAGAGTTATGATTAATATTATAAAGAGAGAACAGATTATTTTTATAGTACTTTTTTCTGTAATTTTATTTTTCTTGAGTTTTTCTTCCTTATGCCATGAGTCAAGGAAATGGGGTTCTATCATTTCTATACTGTTTATGAGATCTTTTCTGAATTCTGTCGGATTATGTTTCAGCATATCGAAAAGTGGCTCTAAAGCTTTTTTCTCCCTCATATTACCGAGGGAAAATATTGCCTGATATTTTACATCGGCTCCGGTATCATTAAGAGAGGTTATGAACAAATCCAGAGCTTCTTTTGCTTTTAATTTGCCCAGGTTTTTCAATATAATAGCTTTTATCTCAGAGTTTTTTTCTTCAGCAAATTTATCGCACAGCAAGTTTATAACATTTTTATCATTATAATTTCCCAGGGCTATTAATGCCTCTTTACGAATATTACAATCTTCGTCATTGTTGAACGTATCTATAAGAGGAGGCAGGGCGCTTTCGGATTTCATCTCTCCAAGGGATCTGATTGCCATTTTTTTTATTTCACTGTTGGGAATAGTGAGCTGCGTAATAATTACGTCCAGTTGTTTTAACCGTGCATCACCTATCTCTCCCTGGCCTTTGAGGGCATTATATACTTCTTTTACAGTTTGAAATCTGTCGTCAGGATTCATGCTGAGTGATTTCATTACTATATTATTTACTCTGTCGGAAACGGCCGGATTTATTTCTTTAACAGGTTTAAAATCAAAAACTATCGGTTTTTTACCTGTAAGTAAATGATGCATGGTAGCACCTAAAGCATAGATGTCACTTCTTTTGTCTGCTTTACCCTTGTATTGTTCGGCAGGAGAATAACCCAGCGTTCCTGCTTTTGTACTGGTTTTGAACTCCGGATCTATGGCACGGGCTATACCGAAATCAACAAGACGGACATTACCGTCTTCAGAATTTATCATGATATTGGAAGGTTTCAGATCCCTGTAGATAACGGGAGGAGACTGACTGTGGAGATACTCCAGAACTTCACATACCTGAACCATCCAGGATATGACTTTATCTTCCTTTATATGAGGTTCGCCTTCCATGTTAAGGATTGTCTGCAGATCGTGACCTTTTACAAAATCCATGATCAGATAATATCTGTTGTCCTGTGTGAAATAATCTATTACCCTGGGCAAATATTTGTGATGGAGATTAGATAGTATCTGAGCTTCTCTCTCAAATCTTTTTATATCCTTCTCTCTTCCTTTTGAAGAAGAGGAAAGCTTTATTAATTCTTTTATAGCACATATCTTATTCAGATGAAGATCATAACCCCTGTAAACTGCACCCATCCCGCCTGATTTAATACGTTCTTCCACACGATATCTTTTAACAAGAATAATGTTTGATGATAAAGGTTCCGAATACTCATGGTCTGAAGATTCTTTTGCCAGACTTGAACCGCAGGTATTACAGAATTTTGCTTCATCTTTATTTTCTTCGCCGCATTTCAGACACAGAGATGGCATGATTTATAATTCCTTATCATAAGTATTTAATTAAATTATAGTTAACCTGTATGGAAAAAGCAAGAAAAATATATATTTCCCCTTTATTACAGACCTTTTTGGGTGCGCAGTTCAGTAAATCTCCTGTTAAAAAGAGCAATATATTTATTGCACTCTGTCTGACAGAAAACATGTTCTTCCGGTCTGATGCCATGAACTGAAGGATTGAATTGTTTTATGAATTTTTTTAGATCCATTCCACCGTAGTTAAAACTTCTGTTGAATAAAGAAATACCTGCAAGATAGCTTCTGCAGCAGGCATAATATCTTATTTCTCCGGCTTTTTTATTGTCAGGTGCTATAAAGATTTCTCCTGACGATGCGGCACATATGCTTTTTGTGTTGCCATGACTGTATATGCCACCGGAGGCTTTTACAGAGTCTTCATGGGAAGTGCCGAATAAATTACTCACATCGCGAAAGAACATTTTGTATTTTTTTGCTCCTGTTTTTTTTCCCATCTCTAACAGTTCAGCCACTATATTTATTTTATAATCTTCAATCATATCTACAGTAAGAAATCTCTCAGGAACAGATTTTACCGGCAGTAGGAATATGTCTTTTATAAAGTCATATTTAGTGAGAAAAGAAAATATAGAAGGTAATTCCCGGTAATTGTCTCTCATTACAGTTATATTTACAAAAAATTCCGTTTCTCCGGGAATTAATCTCTTTATTAATTCCAGAAAACGGCACTGTCTCCTGAAATTTCCTTCTCTTCCCGCTATTCTGTCGGATATTTCAGGATTTACAGAGTTAACTGACATGGTCAGTCTGATAAATTTATTCTCAAAAAGATCTTTTATATATCTTTCATTGTTACAATTATGGGAACTGCCATTTGTTGTAATTGCAGCTTTAAGCCCGGTATTTATAGATTTTCTTACAAGTTCCGGTAGATCCTCATATAGTGATGGCTCTCCTCCGTAAAAGGCTATTACTTCTGCTCCTGTTTCTCGTGCATCTTCTATTATGTTTGATATAACACTACTATCCAGAGGAGGAGTATTTATCTTTTTTTCTTTACAGTAAATACAGTCATTCTGGCAACTACTGCCCCTGTGTATAAT
>CALARM010001205.1 GCA_937888925.1 uncultured Synergistia bacterium
ATACCTCATTCCCTTACCACAAGGTGAGAAGAATTTTCACTCTTCGAGGCTGTATCGTTGGTATGGTAAAATTAAAGCCGGTTCAAATAGTTTTTCTGCCAGATTTATCTTATCTCTCTATAATTCTTTATCTATTAAATCTTATTACAAATTTTACAGAATCTCCTGTCAGTTTCCGCTATTCTGTTACAGAGTATCTTTGCCAGATTTATTCCCAGTGCCGGATATTTACCAAGCATATTAAGGAAATCATCTTCATAAATCACATATAATTCTGCTTTAGCGGAAATTACTTTTGCCGAAAGTGAATGGAATGAACCTGATATAACGCCTACTTCTCCGAAAATATCTCCTTCCCTGACTTTTACTAAATCATTTGATTTTCTGTAAAGTGCAACATCTCCTGATTTAATTATATAGACACAATCTGCCTTTTCCCCTTCGTTAAATAAAACCTCTGACTGTTCATACCGTTTAAATTTAATTCTTGACGACACCCTGTCTATTTCTTCCTGTGAAAGGACATTGAAAAGAGGCAGAGAAGCAACTATCTTATTCTTTTTTCTGGTATTTAACATCCTGTCTTTAATATAAAGAGAATAATTCTCAAAATATTTTAGAAGGCGATTATTGGCTTTTTCAATTCTATTACAGATGATTTTCAATAGATTTAAATTCAAAGAAGGGTATTTACGGAGCATATAAAGGAAATCTCTTCTGGTAATAATATAAAGTTCTGCTTTATCTGAAGATACCTTTGCAGAAAAGGTCCTCGAAATGTCCGGGATAAGACCTATCTCCCCCAGTATATCACCATTTTGAAGGGTAACAAGATCCTTTACAACTCCATTATCAAAAATTGTATAGATAGTTATCTTTCCTGATTTTATAATATATAAATCTTCTGCCCTGTCACCTTCCATGAATAAAACTGTATCTTTCACATATCTCTTCATTTTAATATCTACCGAAAGTTTTTCCATTTCTTCACAGGAAAGAACTGAAAATAAATCAACATTATTTATTAAATCAGATTTTCTTACGATATGTACCGGCTCTTCCTTATTCAACTGATAGGATGCCTGCAGCAGCATTTCGTCTCTGTAAGAGAGGAATGTGTGGTAAAGTATTTGAAAGGCTGTACTGTTAGAATAAACTTTATGTACCAGTTCAACTGCATTATCAAGATGGTTTTTATCTTTATCCTTAAAATAAAGCTCTATTTCATAACAATAAGCCAGTATTGAAGCCAGTTCTTTCTCTCTTAAGGTCAATAATTTCTCTTCGAAAAGATCGAGAAAAATTTTTTGTTCCTCTGTATCAGGAAGAAATAATGTTCCTGATTCTTTAAGATTATAAAAATTCTTCAGATTTTTTGTACCGAGTATTTTTGTTGTTTCTATATTATTTTTATACAATTTTATCATAAAGGGATCTGAATTTGCCACATAAATATCATGAAAAGAATGCAAAAAATCGACTGTTTCTTTAATTTGTTCTTCTGCTATGACATGTACCTGTTTATCTGTAAAATAATCCAGGAAGGTAAACAAATCGGAAGGATGGAGGAGGCTTATAAGGAGATGTAATCTCTTCGAACGGGAGGCAAGGGAAATACCTTTTTCTTTTATATAATCCAGTATATCCTCCTTTTCATTGTCCCTGGAAGAAAAGAACTCTTCTATATCAGTGAGATTCTCAGTATAAAAATAATTTATATTATTGAAATCAACTTTTTTCTTCAGGGTTTCTTTTATTTCTCTTATGTGATGCCTTAATTTTTCTATGTAATATTTACGTTCATCAACCTGTTTTATACCTCCGTACTGTATCATAGGAGTAAATTGTGCATCTTCACAGTAATTATTATATTTACCCAGTTTCTTTATAATTTCATCTATATACCAGAGAGAATAACATTTATTCATTTGCAACACCCCTTAAAACTGACAGAATTTCAATAATCTTCAAATCAACAAGACCTTCGTAAATTTTTTTCATGCCTTCTTCGGCGCTCTCCATATTTCTGTCACGGGAAGACCTTTCTATTATTCCCAGGCCATCTTCCAGATTATCCAGAGCACCTTCAAAAAAATCTATGAGACGGGACATTTTCTCTCTGTTTTCATCAGGAGCATTCAATTCCTCTTCTAACATCTCTACAAGATCTCCATCCTGTATATCATAGATTATATCTTTTAATTCATCCAGATAATCCCAGAGTTTATCTTCCGGTATATTATAACCGGAATTAACTATATCCTTCAGCTTTGTAAGAATGGGTAAATGTTCGACCACACGGATAGCTTCCCTTTCTACAAAATGTTCTTCTCTTACGGGAAGAAATTTGTTAAAAAACTCAAAGTCCTTATAATAAACCCTGTTTGTAACATGAGCCAGTATATCTGTTATTTCCTGAATTTCTTCAAGGTAAGTTTCATCTTTTTCTTCCTCATACAATGAAAGTTTTTCATCTATCATGTCAAGGTGATTTTCTATTTCCATTAAAGATGTCTCCGTGTCGGAAAAATCAGGTATTTTTTCCTGATAATTTCTTATTAATTTTATTATAGTGTCACTATTAGTTTCATTATTAAATTCTTCTGTTGAATTTAATAAATATGTAAGCCACCAGAAAAAATATGGATAATCCACACATAATCTCCTTTCTTTTTAGCTATTTCCATTTACTATGCACATTAACAGTTTTTTTCTTATATATTTTTGTACCGTCAGGTAATGTCACATCTGCCATAGTTTTCTTATTTGCACTGCATCAATAGTAAAAAAATTTTACCATATCTTTATAACCATGTTCTACAGCAATATCAAGAGGAGTTTTCCCTTCTTTATTTTTACAATGGCTACTGGCGCCTTTTGAGAGCAGAATTTTCACTGCTCTAACCCTGTTATGACAGGCGAATACATGAAGAGGTGTGTCTCCATCATTATTTCTGGCATTAATATTCGCTCCTCTGGAAATAAGAAATTCTATTATTTTTTCGTTATCCCCTGCCATATGTAACGGCGTATTGCCGGATTTATCTTTACCATTTATACTGGCACCTCTATCTGCCAGTAACTTCACCAGAGAAAAGTTATCAGCCCATACAGCTTCATGAAAAGGGGTACGACCATAATCATCAGAAATATCTAATCTGGCACCATGTTTTATAAAAAAAACTGCTATATCAGCCTGTCCATGCTCACAGGCGTAATGTACAGGAGTTTTCCCAACGCTATCTATAACATTAACAGACATTCCATGAGATATAAAAAATTTTACTATCTCTATATCTCCAGAACATACCGATTTATAGAAAAGAGGCGTATAGTTATCATCTTTAATAAGATTAATTCCATTAATCCGGGAAAGTAAACAAATTACCATAGCCCTGTTATTGGGCTTCCTGACTGCACAATCAAGAGGAGTTTCTTCTGCAGCATTTTTCATACCTGGATCGGCACCTTTTTCTACAAGGAAACCGGCTATTTCTACAGAACCTGCAAGAACGGCACAATGGAGAGGGGAATAACCATCCGGGGTTCTTTCCAGAGAATGTTCAGTAACTATATGCCTTTTATTCGGATCTGCTCCTCTGGCTATCAGCAGTTTAACCATAGAAAGATTTTTGTTCAAAATTGCTCTATGTAATACAGTGCCGGTAATATAAATATCTTCATCATCAAAAACTCCTTCTCCTCCCATAATATAATTTATCATATTTACATCGGCTCCATTGTCTATAAGAAAAGAGGTAAGAGATTCATTTCCACTGTCTACGGCATAATAAAGAGCTGAACGGCCATCCTTATTATGTTCATTAATAAAAGAATGATATGTATTAAGATAAAATTTTGCTGTATCTTTATCACCATTTTTAATTGCCAGGATAAAATTCTCAAAAGCTTTTTCTTTCCATTCAGCACAATATGAACAAATATCATCATAAGCACATTTAATATTTTCACAGGAAAGACAGAAAAAAGGAATCAAACATATTAAAAAGAAGGATCTAATTAATTTCATATAAAACCTCTATTCACACTGACTATGATAGTAATCTATAGTATGAATTTTCATAGAAAAATATAGAAAGATTCTATAAAAACCCTTTGGTCTCACAGACAAAATAAGGATTCTCATCAGTTAAGACCTTAGCCTTACTATAGAGGCGTCCC